>NZ_JBBMGE010000004.1:0-243288 GCF_037908395.1 Corynebacterium sp. KPL4072 | reverse complement strand
ACTCTCCACAAAAAAATTTCAGAACAAATCCGAAACAGGCCGTGAAAAGCCCGAAACCCAACAAAAGAACAAACCACAACAAACCACACAAAATGCAGCTCATGCTGGCGTCCAAAAAATTACTACAAAGAAAAAAATTACAGTCCCCTCAACCCGACGGGGTCAAAAAGAGGAAACCAAAAAAGGTAAACACAATCACATGCCAACCAATCCATCTCAATGCAGCCGAAACACCAAACAGCATTCAAAAAGGTACGTGTTCCACATACCCAACCGGCACACACCAACCAACAAGCACACAAGCCTATTGGCAGACAAACCAATCAACACACAACCATGCACACAAAAAATAAAAAGTACATTGGCACACTATTGAGTTCTCAAACATCACCACCAACCAACAAGAAAATTAACTTCCCGTTAACCTCTCATCGGCAGCCCGTACAAACTTACTCAACTCAAAGAACAAAGTCAAATCATCAAACCAAGTCCGTACAAAATGTCACCATCAAGTAACCTCCCGGCTACCTCCCGGCGACTTGGTTTAATCTAGCCCACTACAACCAAACAACACAAATCCCCAGTATGGGCTGGAAAACGAAGAATGACGCCCTTCCAACGTGTGGAAAGGACGTCATTTCCCGCTGTTTAGCTCAGCTTGGCACCGGCGAAATTCTTCTTGCCGCGGCGCAGCACCAGCCAGCTCCCATGAAGAAGATCGTCTGCCGAAGGCTCCCACTCCGCCGATTCGATGCGCTCGTTGTTGACATACCCTCCGCCTTCCTTGATGGTACGGCGAGCAGCACCCTTGGAATCGGCCAAACCGCTGGCAACCAAAAGATCAACGATGGTGCGCGGTTCGCCGGCTGCAACATCCGCAACGGTGGTCTCAGAGAGAGCGCCGACGAGGGTTTTCTCGTCCAGCTCGGAAAGCTCTGCTTTGCCGAAGAGCGCTTGCGCGGCAAGCTCGACTGCCTTCGTAGCCTCTGCACCATGAACCAAATCGGTCATCTCTTGAGCCAGGCGGCGCTGAGCTGCTCGCTTGTAGGGCTCTTCTTCGACTGCTCGCGCATACTCGGCGATTTCCTCCTGCGTCAGGAAGGTAAACCAGCGCAAGTAGTCGATGACGACAGAGTCACCGGCGTTGAGGAAGTACTGGTACCAAGAGTAAGCGGAAGTCTTTTCCGGATCGAGCCACAGTTTTCCGCCGCCGGTGGACTTGCCGAACTTCTGTCCAGAGGCGTCGGTAACTAGCGGCACCGTAAGGCCATGCACCTTCGCACCGTCAATGCGGCGGTTGAGGTCAACGCCGGAAACGATGTTGCCCCACTGATCGCCGCCGCCGATCTGCAAAACGCAATCGCGCTCGCGGCGAAGCTGTACGAAGTCATTGGATTGCAATAGCATATAAGAGAACTCGGTGTAGGAAATACCGTCGCCTTCAAGGCGTCGCTTGACGGTATCGCGGTCCAACATCGTGTTGAGGGAGAAGTTCTTGCCCACATCGCGCAAGAAGTCAATGACCGACATATTCATGGTCCAATCAGCATTATTGACCATGGTGGCGGCGTGTTCGCCCTCGAAATCAATAAACCGACGTAGCTGCCCCTTGATAGCCTCAAGGTTATGGGCCAAGTCCTCTTCGCTGAGCATGGAACGCTCGCCGACGTCGCGTGGATCGCCAATAAATCCTGTCGCTCCACCCGCTAGCGCGATCGGGTGGTGCCCCGCTTCTTGGAAGCGACGCAGCATAATAAGCGGAACGAGGTGACCTGCATGGAGGGAGTCACCGGTAGGGTCGAATCCGCAGTACAGCGCGATAGGGTTCTCGCATGCTTCGCGGAGCGCTTCAAGATCGGTGGACTGATTGATTAGTCCGCGCCATTGCAGTTCATCAATGATATTCATGGGAAGTCTTTCTAGAAATCGAAGTTAAGCGGGCCATTTCTGGGCGTGGTCTACAAGCATGACTGGGATGTCATCCTCAATGGGATAGGCAATACCCAGCCGCTCGTTGACGAGGACCTGTTTATCTTCCAGATATGTCAAAGGGCCCTTGTCTTGCGGGCAGACAAGGACCTCTAGCAACTTCGGGTCAAGACTCATGCGCCTTATCTTAGCGGGTAAAGGAAGAAGTTGGATCCCTCTACCCCACCTTGGCCTTAAAGAAGGGACGGAACGTTAGCCACCAAGGAGAAGAGATCCTTGGGATCATCCGGGTTGGCAATGATGTCGATCTCAGACTCCAAGTCGGTTCCCTTGACGGAATCGCGCAGATAACGCAGGGCGGAGAAGTCGTTAATAGCGAATCCGACATCGTCGAAAAGCGTGATCTGCTCATCGTCATCGCGGCCGGTGGCCTGGCCGGTGAGCACCTGGTAGAACTCGACAACCGGGAAGTCTTCGGGCTTCTGCTGAATTTCGCCCTCGATGCGAGTCTGCTCCGGGAACTCCACGAAGACCTTGGACTTGTCCAGAATGGAGCTTTCCAGCTCGGTCTTACCTGGGCAGTCACCGCCAACAGCGTTGAGGTGGACACCTGGGGCGACGTGGCGCTCGGCCAGAATCTGGTTCTGTGCCTTGTCTGCAGTGCAGGTGGTAATAATGTCTGCACCTAGAACCGCCTCGTCGACGCTAGAGCAGGCAGTGATATTAAAGCCCAGTGGCTCCAGATTGCGCTTGAACTTCTCTACCGCCTCAGGGTCAATGTCGTAAATAGTGATGTCCTCGATGCCCATCACGCCACGGAAGCCCAAGGCCTGGAATTCAGACTGGGATCCGGCACCGACCATGGCCATGCGCTTGGAGTCCTTGCGCGCTAGGTGCTTTGCCACCATGGCGGAGGTTGCAGCAGTACGCAGTGCGGTAAGCAGCGTCATCTCGGCTTCGAAGGTGGGGTAGCCATTGTCGACGTCGGCAAGCACGCCAAAGGCGGTAACGGTCTGGAAACCACGGGCCGGATTGGACGGGTGGCCGTTGACGTACTTGAAGGAGTACTCCTTACCGTTAGAGGTCGGCATGAGCTCGATGACACCGAATGGGGTGTGGGAGGCAACGCGCGGAATCTTGTCAAAGCGCTCCCACTCGCGGTAGTCAGCCTCGAGGTAGTCCACCATTCCGGTAATGATGTTTTCAACGCCCTCGCGCTGAATCCAGCGCGCCATATTTTCTACGTCTACGAACTTAACTGCGTGGTTCATAAAAGTTCCTTTCTATTTCTTTGGGTGAAGGTCTGTTTGCGGTGCGGCCGGGAAGCTGGAGGTTGGCAGATGCTTGGCCTTCCTCTCTTCCGCGATTGTACGAATACGGTCGCGCCATGCGTACCACATTGCCATAAAGACCGGAACGAGGAGCAGGGTCGATGCAAGTGCAAAAGTGCCGATTGGATAGTCAAAGGCCATCAAGATAATGACTAGGCCAATGAAGATGAGCACTGCCCAGTCTCCGCCTTCGCCAAACGGCGAGCGGTATCCCGGTCGGGTATAGCTTCCGCTCTTGGCTAGGCGCACAAACTTGAGGTGCGAGAGCGCAACTGCCGCCCAGGACGCCAATGTACCCAAGGCTGCCAGGTTGAGCACGATTTCAAACGCCATCTCCGGCACCACATAGTTGAGGAAGACGCCTACCAAGCCCACCATGGCCGCCATGACGATGCCGCCGTAGGGAACACCAGACTTGGACATGCGAGCGCCAAACTTCGGGCCGGAGCCGGAGGTGGACATGTTGTACATAATGCGGCCGGTGGAATACAGGCCAGCGTTGAGCGAGGAAATCGCAGCGGTGATAACGACAAGCTGGAAAATCGGAGCCGCCGCGCCAACGCCCAGGGACTCAAAGAAGGTCACGAACGGCGAAACATCTGCGACATAGTTAGTGTATGGCAACACCAAGGTCAGCAATAGCACGGAGCCGAAGTAGAAAATCAAGATGCGGAGCAGCACATTGTTGACTGCGCGCGGGATATGCTTTTCTACATTTTTAGTCTCACCGGAGGTGGTTCCAACAAGCTCGATGCCGGCGTAGGCAAAGACGACACCTTGGACAACGATGACGGCAGGCATGAGGCCATTGGGCAGCCAGCCACCGTTATCAGAAATGAGGCTAAAGCCGGTGGGATCGCCGCTCGGGTGGCCAAGAATAAGGACACCGATGGCCACCAACATGAAGATGATCAACGCGACAATTTTGATGAGGGAGAACCAGTACTCCAGCTCGCCGAAGATCTTCACCGAGAGCATGTTGAATACAAGGATGCCGCAGATAACAACGAGGGCCAGTGCCCACTGCGGAACGGCGTCGAGCCACGACGTGTACTGGCTAAACCACTTGATGTAGATAGCTACGGCTGTGCCGTCCGCCACCAAGGTCATCGCCCAGTTTCCCCAGTACAACCAGCCTGTGACAAAAGCGGTCTTCTCACCGTAGAACTCACGGGCATAGGAGACGAAGGAACCGGAGCTGGGGCGATAGACAATGAGCTCGCCAAGAGAACGCAGGATGATATAGCCAAAGAAGCCACAAATAAGGTACAGCACCGCTAGGAACGGTCCGGCTTCTTGCAAGCGGCTACCGGTACCCAAAAGAAGACCGGTACCAATGGCAGAACCGATGGCGATCATCTGGAGCTGGCGATTGCCCATCCCCTTTTGCAGGCCGTGGTCTTCCGAAGCGTAGACCGCCTTCTCGTTCTCGTGCGGCCCCGCTGTGGGCGGCGGCGAATTTACTGTCATGGGAGAGATCGTCCTTTCATTGACAGGAATGCGTCTGTTAGGTCACATTCTCTGCAAGGATAGTACCGCACCATACTGTTACCCACGTCACCGGCACCCCCATTGTGTTCAACAATGCAGTTGGAGGGTTGGAAATAGGGACCGTTTCCCTACCCCCGCTTCTAGGCATAAAAGAACCGCATGGCCATAGACCATGCGGTTTTCAGGGAAAAGAACTCATTAGCGCAGTGGCGTCTGCGCCCACGTGCGGGCCGCAGCGACCCGTTCCCGTGCCTTTTCCCGTTGCTCTGCCACTCGAGCGCCGGCCGTGCCACCCTTGGTGTCACGAGAAGCCACTGCTCCGTCGATGGTGAGCACTTCGCGGACGCCCGGCTTTAGCCGCTTGTCGACGCCCGCTAGGTCCTCGTCGCTGAGGTCGATTAGGTCCACCCCACGTTCCTCAGCAATCCGTACGCAGGCGCCGGAGGCTTCGTGCGCTTCACGGAAAGGAACACCTTGGCGGACCATCCATTCAGCCAAATCGGTAGCCAGCGTAAACCCGCGCGGAGCCAACTCGCGCATGCGGTCCTCATGAAACGTCAGCGTCGATACAAGACCGGTCATCGCCGGCAGCAGCAGGTTAAGCTGTGTCACCGAGTCAACGATTGGCTCCTTGTCTTCCTGCAGGTCACGATTATAGGCCAGCGGCTGAGCCTTCAGCGTGGACAAAAGCCCAGTGAGATTGCCAATAAGGCGGCCAGTCTTGCCGCGGGTAAGTTCCGGCACGTCCGGATTCTTCTTCTGCGGCATGATGGACGAACCCGTCGACCAAGCATCATCAAGCGTGACATAGCCATATTCCGGTGTGCACCAATAGATGATTTCTTCCGAGAGCCGGGACATATCCACCGCGATCTGCGCCAAAACGAAGGCAGTCTCGGAGGCGAAGTCACGAGCCGCAGTGCCGTCCAAGGAGTTTTCAGCAGCGGAGTCGAACCCTAGCTCTTCTGCAATCGCCTCTGGGTCGAGCTGCAAAGATGAACCAGCAAGCGCGCCAGAGCCATAGGGAGACACGGCTAGGCGCTTGTCCAAATCCTGCAGGCGCTCGATATCGCGCAGAAGCGGCTGCGCATGGCCCAAAAGTTCGTGTGCTAGCAGAATTGGTTGCGCGGCTTGCGAGTGAGTCTTGCCCGGCATGATGGCATCGGGATGGGATGCGGCTTGATCGGCCAAGGCATCCACCAAGTCACTCACCTGGGCGGCGGTATCACGAATGGCATCGCGTACCCACATGCGAAACAGCGTCGCTACCTGGTCATTACGCGAGCGGCCAGCACGCAGGCGGCCGCCTACTTCCGGCCCGACAATCTCAATGAGCCCGCGTTCCATCGCACCGTGGACGTCCTCATCTGTCGGCGCCGGGCGGAATTCGCCAGAATCCACCTTCTCCCCTAGCTCGGTGAGACCGGCGAGCATGGTTTCCAGGTCGGCGTCGGATAGCAAGCCTGCCTTGTGCAGCACTTTCGCATGCGCCTTGGAGGCTAATACGTCATAAGGCGCGAGGACCCAGTCAAAGTGGGTGGATACAGAGAGGGCAAACATTGCCTCGGAGGGTCCGCCGGAAAAGCGGCCGCCCCACAGGGCACCCTCATTAGTCTTATGTAGTTCCATATGCTTCTACTTCTGGGCGCTGGTCGGGAAACCGCCGTCGCGGTCGCGCTGATTGGAAATTTGGGTAGACAGGCCGTGCAGCTGAACAAAGCCCTTTGCGGCGGTTTGGTCGAAGGAATCGCCGGTGTCATAGGTGGCAAGATCAAAGGAATACAGCGACTGGCCAGAGCGGCGCCCGGTCACCGTGGCGGTGCCGGCGTGCATACTTAGGCGAATATCGCCGGTAACGTTTTCCTGAGATTCCGCAATGAAAGCGTCCAGGGAACGCTTCAGCGGCGAATGCCAGAGGCCGTCGTAGACCTCCTCGGACCAACGAGCATCGGTGAGGCGCTTGTAGCGAGCCAACTCGCGCTCCACAGTGACATCCTCTAGCGCTTCGTGCGCTTGGATAAGGACCATTGCACCCGGAGCTTCGTAGACCTCACGGGACTTAATGCCCACCAAACGGTCCTCGACCATATCTAGGCGACCAATACCCTGTGCACCTGCGCGGCGGTTGACCTCTTCAATGATCTGCAGCGGGGACATCTTTTGGCCATCTACCGCCACGGGGATGCCCTTTTCAAAGGAGAGGATAATTTCATCCGGGGCATTGCCCAGACCCGGGTCCTCGGTGTAGGCGTATAGGTCCTTTGTCGGTGGATTCCACAGATCCTCTAGGAATCCAGTTTCGACGGCGCGGCCCCACAGATTCTGGTCGATAGAAAATGGCGAGGAGGCGGACTGCTCAATTGGCAGGTTGATCTCCTCCGCAAAGGCGATGGCCTTATCGCGGGTCCAAGCATAATCACGTGCAGGAGCGATAATTTCGAGAGAAGGATCCTGGGCACGGAAAGAGACCTCAAAGCGTACCTGGTCATTGCCCTTGCCGGTGCAACCGTGGGAGACGTGGGTGCCGCCAAATTCCTGGGCAGCCTTAACAAGGTGCTTGGTAATGAGCGGACGGGAAATGGCCGATACTAGCGGGTACTGCTTCATATACATGCCGTTTGCCTGAATGGTGGGAACGCAGTACTCCTCTGCGAACTCATCCTTGGCATCGATAACGATGGACTCTACGGCACCGCAGTCAAGTGCACGCTGGCGCACCGATTCCATATCCTCGCCACCTTGACCCAAGTCCAGGGAAACGGCAACAACATCGCCGCCGGTCATTTTTGCCAGATACGGAATAGCAACAGAAGTATCAAGGCCACCGGAGTAGGCCAAGACTACGCGTGCAGACATGGAAATCTCCTTAATCTATTGAAAAGAATTCATTTAGGTACATAATATACGAGCGTGTGATAAATTTCCACTCTCACCGTTTAAATATTCCGCGTGGTGAGCGTCACAGCCAGATCTGCGCCCGTAACCCCCTCGCGCGCCAAGACAAAAATGGTGTCATCACCGGCGATACAACCAATGACATCGTGCAGCCCTACCCTGTCAATAAAACTAGCCAGGTACTGGGCCGCGCCAGCTGGCGTGCGCAGCATCGCAATATTGCCGGAAGAATCATGGGATACCACCAATTCATCGAGCATGCGTCGCAGCTTTTCGCGGGGCCCGCCCACCTGATCTTCAAATTGCTCCAGCTCACCGCCGACCATGTAATAGGAACGGCCGCCATCACGCTTTACCTTCTTCGCTCCCAACTCATCCAAGTCACGGGACAAAGTAGCCTGCGTGATGTCAATGCCATCTGCAAGAAGCAGCTCGGATAGTTGCACCTGGCTGGTGACGCGATTGCGGTCCAAAATCTCTAGAATCTTGGCCTGCCGAGCATTGCGGGTGGTCGGGGTGTTCATTACTCAGTTGATCTCCTTATTTATTTCGAGCAACCAGACGAGAAGCGCCTTCTGCGCATGCAGGCGATTTTCCGCTTCATCGAAGACTCGCGACTGCGGACCATCGATCACCTCAGTCGTGACCTCGTTTCCACGGTACGCCGGCAAACAATGTAAGAATATTGCATCCTTATGTGCTTTGCTCATTATGGTCGAATCAACCTGATAGGGCAGGAACGGCGTGCGCCTATCACGACCATCATTTTCCTGTCCCATAGAAACCCAGGTATCCGTAATCACGACGTCTGCGCCTTCTACTTCATTGACATCATCAGTAATGGTGATATTGCCCCGCTGACGCGCGCGGTCGACGAATTCCTGGCGAGGCTGAAATCCCTCTGGCGCAATGATGGAGACGTCCATACCGGCCGTGGCAAAACCGATCATGTAGGAGTTGGCCATATTATTATCGCCATCGCCCAGGTAGACGGCCTTTTTACCCGGCAGATCACCTAGATTCTCGCGACAGGTCAGCAAATCAGCCAGGATCTGGCACGGATGTAGGTCATCAGAAAGTGCATTAATCAAAGGTACGGTAGCAGTCTCGGCCATCTGGAGCAGATTGTCGTGCGCAAACGTACGCCACACAATGGCCTCCACGTACCTTGAAAGCACCGCCGCCGTATCTTGAAAAGATTCCCCCTTGCCCATTTGGGTTGTAGAAGTATCGACGGTAATACCCCTGCCGCCCATATTCGCTACCGCGGTTTCAAAGGAAAAGCGGGTGCGCGTAGACGTTTTATCAAAGAGAACCGCCACGGTCTTGGGGCCTTCTAAGGGGCGCTCTGCAAAGGGCTCCTTCTTTAGCTTTTCAGCTAAATCTAAAACCGTCGCTTGTTCTTGTGGGCTGAGATCATCGTCAGCTAGGAAGTGCCGCAGGCTCATGCCAGTTCCTCCAATATGGTTCCGAGAGTTGATAGTGCTGTGTCGAGTTCATGCTGGGAAATGACCAAAGGTGGGGTTAGTCGAAGAACATTCTCGTTGGGAGCGTTGAGAATAAGCCCGTGTTCGAGCCCGTCCCGCACGGCCTGCTTAGCCACCGGTGCGCTTAATACAAGGCCCAGCATAAGACCTCGGCCGCGCACGCGATCTACAATTGAATACTTTTCACATTCCTGCCGCACATAGTCCCCCTTGCGGGTCACCCCTGCGAGAAATTCGGCATTTACGGTGTCAAGAACAACATTTGCCGCGGCGCACGCCACGGGGTTCCCGCCAAAGGTAGTGCCATGAGAGCCAGGCCCAAAAAGACCCTTAGCACGCCCTCGGGTAATCGTTGCGCCGATGGGTAGTCCGGCACCTAAGCCTTTCGCCATAGTGATAACGTCCGGTTGAATTCCTTCTACCTCGTGGGCAAAGAAGGTCCCGGTACGGCCTACGCCTGTTTGTACCTCGTCAACGATTAATAGGACTCCGTATTCATCGCACAGCTCGCTGACCTTTTTCATGAACCCCGCAGGGGCCGGAATGACGCCAGTTTCTCCCTGAATAGGTTCCAGGATTATGGCCGCAGTGTCCTGGGGGTCTTGCTCCACCAGCTGACGCAGATACTCCACATCCCCGAACGGATAGAACTCCACTCCTCCCGGCAACGGGCGGAAAGAGCGCTGTTTATCGGGCTGACCGGTCAAGGCCAGTGCCCCCATGGTTCGTCCATGAAAGCCGTGCTCGGCAGCGAGGATTCGCCGGCGCCCGGTCAAGCGAGCAAGCTTAAATGCAGCCTCATTGGATTCGGCGCCGGAGTTACAGAAGAACACTCGGGCGCTATCGTCTCCCACGCGCTCAATCAGCTTCGCTCCCGCATCCAACACTGGCTGAGTGGCGAAGAGGTTCGAGGTATGCGCCAAAGTGCGCGCCTGGTGGGATACCGCTTGTGCTACGTGCTCATTGCCGTATCCCAAGGAATTAACCGCAATGCCTGCTAGTAGATCAATATAAGGCTTACCTTGCTCATCGTTAAGCGTTGCCCCTTGGCCGGAGACGAGACCTATAGACGGTATGCCATAGGTATCAACGACCGTCTCCGACCACCGCTGTGTCAAGCTCTGTGGCTTATTCATGCTGCATCATCCTTCCTGAAGATGGTCCCTTCGGGGTAGTCGTGTTGCTTATAATCATCTGGCAACACCATGGTTCCGACGCCACCCGGAGTTAAAAGCTCTAAGAGCACTGAGTGGCCAATCCGGCCGTCGATAACGTGCGCGGCCGATACCCCGCCTTCTACTGCCTTGAGGCAAGATTCCATCTTGGGAATCATCCCAGAGTCCAGTCGGGGAAGAAGTCTGGAAAGTTGACCACGCTCGATCTTGGACACGAGGGAATCGCGGTTCGGCCAGTCTGTGTATAGTCCTTCCACATTGGTGAGAATGACCAAACGCTCTGCCCCGATTGCGCTAGCCAAAGCCCCAGCCGCGCTATCGGCATTGATGTTATAAATTGCGCCTTCCTCCCCCGGTGCGATGGTCGAGACCACTGGAATGCGCCCAGCGTCGATAATGTCCATCACGGCCGTTGGATTGACCTCTACGATGTCTCCGACCATCCCAATATCGGTAGGTTTTCCATCGACTTCCACCAACCTTTTGGTGGCCCGAAATAGTCCCGCGTCTTCGCCAGAGGTCCCCACCGCATATGGGCCGTGCGAATTGATGAGGTTGACTAATCCGCGACCTACCTGCCCAAAAAGCACCATGCGAACTACTTCCACGATCTCCGGAGAGGTCACGCGAAAGCCGCCTCGAAACTCCCCTTCTATACCAAGCTTGTGGAGCATGGAGTTGATCTGTGGCCCACCACCATGCACCACCACCGGCTTAACGCCCACGGTGCGCAAAAAGACCATGTCCGCAGCAAAGGCAGCTTTAAGTTCTTCGTCCACCATGGCATTGCCGCCGTATTTCACCACTACGATGGTGTCCCGATAATGTTGGAGCCACGGGAGGGCATCCGCTAGGACGGTGACGCGCTCTTGATCACTAAGCCCACTAAACATTTTCATCTCCTCCCTAGGAGCTATACGCCGAATTGATTTCCACGTAGGCGTGAGAGAGATCCGTGGTCCGCACGAACGCAGACCCAGTACCTCCCGTTCCAAGGTCCACGTAGACATCGATATCAGTCCCGCTAAGGTCCACCTCGCGCGCGCCGGGTACACCCGTCGAGGCACGACACACCGGCTGGCCATTGAAATAGACCGAGATATTTTCCGGGTCCATTTCTGCATCTGCCATCCCCACCGCCGCAAGGACGCGCCCCCAGTTCGGATCAGAGCCGAACATGGCGCACTTGAACAGGTTGTCGCGGCCCAAGGTGCGCGCGGCGTTGAGGGCCTGATAGTCGGTGGCAGTGCCTTCCACAGTGATCTTGACGCGCTTGGTTACACCTTCTGCATCTGCTTGCAATTGCTCCGCAATGTCTGAGCAAACCGCCAGCACCGCCGTTTCAAATTCTTCTTGGCTGGGCGAAACACCCGAGGCCCCAGAGGCCATGAGGATCACCGTGTCATTAGTAGAAGTTGATCCATCCACGTCGAGGGTGTTGAAGGTCTGCGACACGGCCTTGTCCAGGGCACTCTGGAGGGCAGCGGTGCTTGCGGCGGCGTCGGTAGTAAGGCACACCAACATCGTCGCCAGCGAGGGGGCCATCATGCCCACCCCCTTGCCCATGGCCCCAACGGACCAGCCGGCCCCAACATAGGCGGCTTCCTTAGTTACGGTATCGGTGGTCAAAATAGCCTCGGCCGCTGCGTGAGCATGGTCCGCGCTGCCGCCTAGGGCCTTCGCCACAGCGCCTGCACCAGCCAACGCTTTTTCCATAGGCAAAGGCTCGCCTATAAGCCCGGTCGAACAGGCGGCAATATTTCCTTCTGGAAGGGACAAGGAGTGGGCAACCTCGGCTACCAGCGCGGAGGCATCCGCATCACCCCGCGGGCCATTGCACGCATTGGCGTTTCCAGAGTTAAAGACAATAGCGGCAAGCTGACCATCGGCCACCGCCTTGCGGGAGAGTTTCACCGGCGAGGCCACAACACGATTACGGGTAAATACCGCCGCCGCATCAAAGCGTGGTCCATTATTGACAACTAATGCCATATCGGGTTTGCCTGAGGGTTTAATCCCCGCTGTGGTAGCGCCGGCGCTAAAGCCGGCCGGGCCAGTAATTCCTGCTGCATTCATAATCTTCTCCTAGTTTTTATGGGGCTACGGCCGCTTGCGGCAAGCCCAAAGTTTCATCCCAGCCGAGTATTAGGTTCATACATTGCACGGCGGCGCCGGCTGTTCCTTTGCACAGGTTGTCCAGTGCTGCGGTAACCACGAGGCGTCGGGCGCGTTCATCCACATGGGCTTGGAGGTGAACCATATTGGTACCTACAACGTTTTGGGTCTCGGGCTGCTGACCGGCGGGAAGCACGTGACAGAAGGGCTCTTGGGCATAAAACTCACCGAATGCAGTCTCTACTTCCCGCTTGCCGACGCCCTCTTTCATCCCCGCCGTTATGGTCGCCAAGATGCCTCGGGTTAAGGGAGCTAGAACCGGAGTGAAGCTGACGTCAAGCTTTTCCTGCGCAAACGGCTGCAGATTTTGCACGATTTCCGGGGTATGTCGGTGCGTGCCGCCGGGCTTATATGCCTTCAGGTTTCCCATAGTTTCCGCGCCGAGTTGCGCCACGGAGGCCTTCTTCCCGGCTCCGGAAACACCGGTAATAGCAATCACCGAGAGGCTCGGCTCAATGAGTTCGTGGGCAACTGTCGGCAAACCTGCGAGGGTTACCGCCGTGGGAAAACACCCCGGCACAGCTACCCGGTTGGCATCGCGCAGCACTTCCCTATTGCCTGGAATCTCGGGGATTCCATAAGGCCAATGCCCGGCGTACTCTCCGCCATAAAAGGCGTCCCAGTCCTTCTTATTGCGAAGGCGAAAATCGGCCGCACAATCGATCACTGTGGTCTGCGGCCCCACGTGCTGAGCAATCGCCGCAGAATGACCGTGTGGAAGGCCCAAAAATACAATGTCGTGCCCGCGAAGATTTTCAGCGGTCGTGCCCACAATGGCACGGTCTGCCAGCTGCGGGAGGTGCGGCATAAGCTCAGCGACCTTCTTCCCTGCGGTGGAATAGGCAGTTAGCGCCCCAATGCGTAGTTCGCCGCCAAGATACGCCGGGTGCGACAGCAGCAGGCGAAGGATTTCGCTTCCCGCGTACCCGGTCGCACCTGCTATTGCTACTGAAATCGTCATAGAAGGGACTATAGCAATAAATACACCCAACCGTATGTTATTCAGTCAGATTGTCCGATTCCGCAGGTAAATGAACGTCGAGTAATGAAAATAATGTATGAAAAAAGGGGGCAGTGAGTTAAATCTCACCGCCCCCTGAGCAGGGTTTAACTACGCGCGCATTTCTGCGCCCAGGCGCTGCTTAGCCAATTCCGCCGCCGCCATGCGGTGCTCGTTGACTTCGTCATCCGTCAACGTGCGGTCCGCGGCGCGGAATAGAAGCTGGAAGGCCAAGGACTTCTTGCCATCTCCTAGCTGCTCACCACGGAAAATATCGAAGAGTTCGACGGACTCGATGAGCTCTCCTGCTCCCTCTTCCACGATGGCGCGCACACGCTCGGCGGGTACGTCTTCATCCACTACCAAGGCAATGTCTTGGTGCAATGCGGGGAACGAGGACAACACCGGTGCGGGGAACTTTTCTTCCAACGGCATGGCGCTAATGTCCAGCTCCATAGCGCACGTGCGCGCAGGTAGGTTCAGGGCCTCCAAGACCTGCGGGTGCAGCTCACCAGCATGGCCCAGTACTACGTCGGTGCCAGCCACCTTCACGGCTGCACAGCGGCCAGGATGCCACGGCAGAACCTGTGCTGCCTCCAGCTCAATATCCACACCAGCGGCGCGGGCGACCTGACGGGCGGATTCGATAGCATCGGCGTAGCTATATGCACGGCCCTCGCCCCACGGTCCTTCATGCTCAATATTGCCCGTAGCCACCGTAGCAACGTGAAGCGGCTGCTCAGGCAGGGTATCAAGGAGCTGAGAAACCACCTCTGCAGAAGGTCGCTGTTCTACGGAAGGCATAGGGGATGCCGCAGCGCGCTTGAACGCCACCTGCTGCAGCCCATACAGGGCGAGATCGCTGCGGCCACGAGCCACATTGCGGGCGATGGCCTCCAACATGTTCGGCAACAGCGTCGTAGACAAGATGGCCTTATCCGCCTCAAGCGGATTTTGCACTTCTACGGTGCGGCGGCGAGCATCATCCTTGTCGAGGCCCCACACATCAAACGTATTATTAGCCACGAACGGTGCAGGCAATACCTCGGCATAGCCGGCATAGGCAAGACCATGTCCGATAGCCCGACGACGCTTCTGCGCAGGGGTTAGCCCGCGGCCGCCGGCCGGGGTAGGCAGCACGGCAGGAATATCCTCCAAGCCCTCAAGGCGCAGAATCTCCTCGACGAGGTCAACATCCATTGCAATATCGGTGCGCCAGGTTGCTGGTGTTACCTGCAGTTGCTCACCTTCATCCCCGACGGTGCAGCCGACTTCTTCAAGACGGGAAAGAACGGTATCACGGGAGTAGTCAACGCCGGCATATTCACTGGCTTTTGCGGTGCGCAGAGCAATGGGCTCGCGCTTGGCGACGTCCCCGATAAGCGTACGACCCTTTTCAATGGTGCCGCCTGCTAGCTGCTGGAGCAGCGCACATGCGGTGTCTAGGGCGACCTCTACGATCGCCGGATCTACGCCGCGCTCAAACCGGCGAGAGGATTCGGAAGACAACTTATGGCGGCGAGAGGTACGCGCGACGGTAATCGGATCCCAAATAGCAGATTCGAAGACAACGTCTGTGGTCTCCGCCGAGATTTCAGAGGTAGTCCCGCCCATCACGCCGGCCAAGGACTGGATGCCATTGTCATCACAGATGACCACGTCTTCTGCAGAAAGTTCTCGCTTTACATGATCCAGAGTCTCAAACTTCTCCTCCTCCGCTGCGTTACGGACAACAAGGTTCCCCTGAATCACGTTGGCGTCAAAGGCATGCATTGGTGCGCCCAAAAGCAACATCACATAATTAGTAATGTCCGTAGGCAGATTCACGCTGCGTTGGCCGCAGAGCATTAGCTCGCGTTCCAGCCAAAACGGGGTGCGTGCCTGCGGGTCAATGCCGCTGACCTTGCGGAGGCCAAAGCGCTGTGCCTTGGTTTCGGGGGCCACAGTGACGTCGATAAGCGAGCCCTGCGCCTCCGGCACAGCGGAGGTATCTATGCCAGCCACGGAAGGATCCTGGGCAATATCGGCAAACTCCAGATCAAAAGCGGAGGCAATCTCGCGGCTCAAACCGCGTGCGGAAAGTGCATAACCACGATCTGGGGTGATGTTGACGTCAAAGTCGGTATCGTGCAAGCCGATAATCGGGCGCGCATCCTCACCCACTTTATCGGCGACTTCATCGCCTAAGACGATGATGCCGTTGGCTTGCGCGCCCAAGCCGAGTTCAGCGCCGGAGCACATCATGCCATTAGAAATGTGATCGTAGGTCTCGCGTGCCGCGATCTTGAAGCCACCAGGAAGCTCCGAGCCGGGAAGCGCAACGACAACATAGTCATTCAGGCGAAAATTGCGAGCGCCACAAATGATGCCTTGCAGTTCGCCTGTGCCATTAGCCTGGCCTACATTCACCTGGCAGTAGCGAATGGGCTTTTTAAACTGAGTGAGCTCTTCAATCTCTACGACCTGGCCAATAACCAGCGGCCCCGTGCTCTCTGGAACAGCGGCGTATCCCTCGGTCTCAAAACCTACGCGCACGAATCCGGAATCCATATCGGCAGCGGAAACGCTCCAACCGGGGTTCTTAGCACCGAGGATGCGGGTAACCCAGTCTTGGGAAATAAGCATTAGTGTGTCTATCCTTTCTGGGTTTAGGCCTGTACGCCGAACGGTAGAGTAAAGCGAACATCGCCTTCGACCATATCGCGCATATCGGTCAATCCATTGCGGAACTGCAGTGTGCGTTCAAGGCCCATGCCAAAGGCAAAGCCCGTGTATTCCTCTGGATCTACGCCTACGGCGCGAAGAACATTGGGGTTGACCATGCCGCAGCCGCCCCACTCGATCCAGCCAGCGCCGCCCTTTTTATTGGGGAACCACACATCGACCTCGGCCGAGGGCTCAGTAAATGGGAAGTAGTTCACGCGCATACGCGTAGTAGTTTCCGGCCCAAAGAGTACTTTGGCCAAGTGCTCTAGTGTGCCGCGCAGGTGAGCCATGGTCAGGCCTTTATCAACGGCCAATCCTTCTACCTGGTGGAAAACCGGGGTATGGGTGGCATCCAGCTCATCTGTGCGGAATACGCGCCCCGGGCAGGCAATATAAAGCGGCACGTCGCGCTCCAACATGGTGCGCACCTGTACCGGGGAGGTATGGGTACGCAGCACCTGCCTAGAACCCTCGCCCGAGACGTGGAACGTATCCTGCAAGGTACGTGCTGGGTGGTCCGGCTTGAAGTTCAGAGCATCGAAGTTAAAGTACTCTGCCTCGATTTCTGGGCCGTCCGCAATTTCCCATCCCATGCCGACGAAAATATCAGCGATGCGCTCAGACAACGCGGTAATCGGGTGAAGGGCACCGGTCTGGGTACGGGTGGTAGGAATCGTGACATCTACGGTCTCGGCTCGCAACTGCTCCTCGCGAGCTTGTTGTTCCAAGACATCCTTGACCTGAGCAAAGCGCTTTTCCATTTTGCCGCGGGCCATGTTGACGACCTTGCCGGCGCTTTTGCGCTGGTCCTTGGGCAGCTGCCCCAGCGATTGGCGAGCCTGCGGAATATAGCCGCCGTCTCCTAGGTGCTCACGGCGGGCAGCAGCCAACTCATCTAGTGTTTCGGCCGCGTCGAAGGCTGCGATAGCCTTATCGGCCGCGGCCCCAAGAGCCTCTTCGGTCAATTCGATCTGCGGTGTATCGGACACGTATTTCGTACCTTCTTCTCGCGCGAAAACTAACGTGTGCAATCTTACTCTGTTGCGGCTAGCGCGACCGCGCCAGGGACCCCCTTTTCATTCGGGTCACACTAGTTATCCGCTTGCGCCTTAGCCGACTCATAAAGACAAATGCTTGCGGCAGTTGCGAGGTTAAGAGATTCTGCGCGTCCACGCAGTGGAATCCGCACCCGCATGTCTGCTTCCTCCAGCAGCTCGCCGAGCCCGTGTGCCTCATTGCCAAATAGCCACGCTGTTGGCTGGGACAGGTCTGCCTCCGCTAGGTCCACTTCACCGTCGGCAGCAGTTGCCACAATCTGCATGCCCGACTTACGCAGCTGACCCAGCACGTCTTTAATATTGGGGTCCCGCGCTACAGGTACGTGAAACAGCGAGCCGGCCGAAGCGCGCGCTACCTTGCAGCTAAGGGGATCAACGGTTTCACCTGCGAAGATGACACCATCGGCGCCCATTGCATCCGAGGTTCTAATCAAGGTGCCGGCATTGCCCGGCTCAGAAGTCAGCACGGGAACGGAAACGAGGCTTGGTTTGCCGTTCAGGATTTTGCCCGCGGACCAGAGCACCGGCTTGCAAAGCGCAAAGAGTCCCGTAGTCGTGGCTGTATCGGAAAGGTGCTTAGCCGCCTTATCGGTGATGGGATGGACGTACACTCCCATGTAGCCGCACGCAGTGATGATGTCGCCAAAACGCTCTGCCGCCTTCTCAGTAACAAAAACGTCGACTGCAGCGCCGGTAGATACCGCCGCGTCTACCGCATTCTCTCCCTCAATGAGGAATTGCTTCGCCTTCTTCCGGTTAGCCGCACGGTGCAGCTTAGCTGCGTTAACAATGCGCGGAGTGCGTTCAGTAAAGGCAGAGTCAAAATCCAAATTCATGGCTACTACCCTACCTGCCAATTTCTTCTTCTCAGACTCACCCCTGAGTCCCTTATAGGAACGAAAAATCCTGCTGCCGCACGGCAACAGGATCGTATAGGCGAGTTCTACTTAGCGAGCGGGACGCCGCGGGCGTCCTTGTCGTAATCACCGGCACCGGCGATGATCATGATGAACTCAATAAACACCCAAAGACCGAGGATGGCCCAGAAGGCGAATCCGAGCAAGAACCAGAAGGTAGCCCAGCCCAAGATATTGAGCACCAACTGTGACACGCCGAAAGTCGTACGGCCAGTGTAGAAGTTGTGTGCGCCGAAAGAGCCTAGGAAAAAGCACAATAGCAAGGTGGCGATCCACGACTTCTGCTGGCCCGGAGCCACATACTGTTGCTGCACCGGGTAAGCACCCATGTTGGGTTGCGGTGCATAGCCTTGGCCATACTGCGGCTGGTAGTTAGCTTGCTGGTTATAAGGGTTGTACTGCTGACCATGGTTATTGTAATCGGACGGGCCAGAGTACTCGCCATTATCAGGTTGGTAGTCTCCGTCTGGATTCGTCATAGGAAATGTTCTCCTGGGTCTCGGCTTTCA
This sequence comes from Corynebacterium sp. KPL4072, assembly GCF_037908395.1. Taxonomy (NCBI): domain Bacteria; kingdom Bacillati; phylum Actinomycetota; class Actinomycetes; order Mycobacteriales; family Corynebacteriaceae; genus Corynebacterium; species Corynebacterium sp. KPL4072. The sequence continues at coordinate 224,615 of NZ_JBBMGE010000004.1, read as the reverse complement.
CGGGGTCTGGGATAAATCTAGCATGTGAGGCCGAGCACCCTAGTTAAACAAAGGTAACGAAAACCAAAATGCCCGCATACCCCGGTTAACAAGGCCGGAGAATGCGGGCACAAAAGCTTTAATGATTAGGCAGCCTTAGGAGCGTTAACGTCCTCAGGCAGAGCAGCCTTGGCAGCCTCGCACAGTGCGGAGAATGCCTCGAAGTCATTAACAGCAAGCTCAGCGAGGATCTTGCGGTCAACCTCGATCTCAGCCAGGCGCAGGCCGTGGATGAGGCGGTTGTAGGTGATGTCGTTCATGCGGGCAGCAGCGTTGATGCGCTGGATCCACAGCTTACGGAACTCAGACTTACGGGCGCGACGATCGCGGTAAGCGTAAGTCATGGAGTGCAGCCACTGCTCCTTCGCCTTACGGTACAGGCGGGAACGCTGGCCGCGGTAGCCCTTAGCGGACTTCAGAATCGCGCGACGCTTCTTCTTGGCGTTAACTGAGCGCTTTACTCGTGCCACAGTGATACTTCCTTAATTCAGATTGTGATGGCGGATGTGGGTTGATTCGGCGCTACTAAGCGCGGCCGAGCAGACGCTTTACGCGCTTGGTGTCAGGCTTTGCGACTGCCTCGGTGCCCTTCAGGCGGCGGGTACGCTTGGACGGTTTGCCTTCCAGCAGGTGGCGGCGGCCAGCCTGCTCACGGCGCAGCTTGCCGGAACCGGTCACCTTGATACGCTTTGCGGTGCCCTTGTGGGTCTTCTGCTTCATGAGTATTAAGTCCTTAAATCCTACGTGGAATCTGGTCTACTTCTTGCCCTTGCGAACCGGACCCAAGACCATGGTCATATTGCGACCATCCTGCTTGGGGCGCGACTCAACGACGCCAACTTCGGCAACGTCATCAGCCAAACGCTCCAAGAGGCGGAAACCGAGCTCCGGGCGCGATTGCTCACGACCGCGGAACATGATGGTCACCTTGACCTTGGATCCCTTCTCGAGGAAGCGGACTACGTTACCCTTTTTGGTCTCATAATCGTGATCATCGATCTTTGGACGGAACTTCTGTTCCTTCACCACGGTTTGCTGCTGGTTCTTACGGGCCTCGCGAGCCTTCTGAGCCTGCTCGTACTTGAACTTGCCGTAGTCCATGATCTTGGCCACTGGGGGCTTTGCCTTCGGAGCTACCTCGACTAGGTCAAGGTCAGCCTCGTATGCAAGCTTGCGAGCATCATCGGTACGGACGATGCCCACCTGTTCACCACCGGGGCCTACCAAACGGACCTCGGGTACTCGGATACGCTCATTGATGCGAGCTTCAGCGCTGATTGTGGTTCTCCTCGATTAGGGGGTGTATGAGTAAGTAGTTCACCTACCGGGACCACAAACGAAGCAAACCCGGTCTGCCATAGACAGCCGGGAGTTCTCACAGTGCCAAGCATGAATGCTTGGTTACCTTTACCTTTATCCTACGAAGCGTGTTCGCGGCATCGGGTGGGAGAAACTCCGCTTGTGACCCACGAACCTCGACAAGGCGTCATGGGCGGTAGTGCCTTTGACAATAGCAGCTCCTCCCCCTCCTACCAAATTGCTACGTTCCTAGCGGGTTTTACAATGGGCGACTGCTTTAATGTCCCCTGCATCTACCCCAGTATCCACGATATCTACCAGCTGATGGGCGAGGTACTTAACCGCTGGTTCGGCATCGGCGTAGTCCTCCCCGTCCATCACGACAGATAGCGCTACTCCCACGCGCTTTCCATCCACCTCATGAACTCCAAACTGACGGTAGGTGTACTCGTTTTCTTCCTCATCCAGTCCCCAACCACTTTTCGCACGGGTTCGCGGCTGCGCAGACAAACCTACCCTTTGCCAGGACACAATGTCTTTGAGCACCTTGTGGACGTAGTCCGCTTCTGGAATGCACGGCAGTTCAGCGCCAAATACTGCTTGGTCCTTTAACGACCACGTGGAATATCCAAAAGCGGAGTCGTGAATATTTGCGTGTGATCCGTAGTCGTCGAGTAAAGCTTTGACCGCATTTTCTGCCGAGCCCTCGCGCCATTGCACCTGCGACCACAAGGCAAAAGCGGCATCATTATCAGATTCCTTGATAGCCAAGTCCACCAAGCTTTTATCCGCACCGTCTTTGAGCGCCGCAATGGCGATGGGCACCTTGATGGTGGACCACACTGGCCCCTCACCTTTATCGCCCGCCGCAAAAGTGTCTTCACCTGCAGAAATGGCGACCCCTACCTTTGCATGATACTTCTTTGCGGTTTTGTCCACCGCACGGTCAAGCTGAGCACGCACCTCAGCTGGATCCGGCACCGCAGAGGTAGTCGTTGACACTGGGGCATCTTCTATCTTGGGGTCGCTAGAGCAGGCACTCATGGTACACAGACCGAGAGCTGCGAGCAGGCTAACTACAAGGCGGATATTTTTCACGCTTTGCCCTACTTCAACATGCCCTTTAGGTAGCCACCGGTATAGGAGCCATCTACTTGCGCAACGTCTTCAGGGGTTCCCTGCGCCACAACGGTACCGCCGCCCGCACCGCCTTCCGGGCCCATATCAACAATCCAGTCCGCTGCCTTGATGACATCAAGGTTATGTTCAATAACAAGCACCGAATTACCCTTGTCCACCAAGCCTTGGATAACCAGCATCAGCTTGCGAATATCCTCAAAGTGCAGTCCAGTAGTCGGCTCATCCAGAATGTAAATCGTCCTACCGTTGGTACGCTTTTGCAGCTCGGAAGCTAGCTTGACGCGCTGCGCCTCGCCGCCGGAAAGCGTAGTAGCAGCTTGGCCGAGGCGTACATAACCCAAGCCGACGTCGACAAGCGTGGCAAGGTAGCGGTGAATGGAGTTGATGGGTTCAAAGAAGTCCGCTGCCTCAGAGATTGGCATGTCTAGAACCTCGGCAATGTTTTTGCCCTTGTAGTGCACCTCCAAGGTTTCGCGGTTATAGCGTGCTCCTTCACACACCTCACACGGCACATAAACATCTGGAAGGAAATTCATCTCGATCTTGATGGTGCCATCGCCCTGGCACGCCTCACAGCGCCCGCCCTTGACATTAAAGGAGAAGCGTCCAGCCTTGTAGCCGCGGACTTTTGCTTCCTGGGTTTCGGCAAAAAGGTTACGGATTTTGTCAAAGACACCCGTGTAGGTCGCCGGGTTAGAACGCGGGGTACGGCCAATCGGACTTTGGTCAACTTGCACCAGCTTATCTAGGTGCTCCACACCTTCGACGCGCTTGGCACGGCCGGGAACCTGGCGGGCGCGGTTAAGTTTATTGGCCAAAGTCTTAGCCAAAATCTCATTGACCACGGTGGATTTACCCGAGCCAGACACACCAGTAATACATACCAGCACTCCCAGCGGGATTTCCACGTTGATGCCCTTGAGATTATTCTCCCGAGCACCAACCACCTTTAGGGTGCGGTCCTTATCAATCTCTCGGCGCTGGTCCGGTACGGCGAGCACCTTCTTGCCGGAAAGGTATTGTCCGGTGAGGGACTCTTCTACCTGTTCGATTCCGGATGGTTCGCCTTGGTAGACCACTTCGCCGCCATATTCGCCCGCACGCGGGCCTACATCGACGAGCCAATCTGATTCACGGATGGTGTCCTCATCATGTTCGACCACAATGAGGGTGTTTCCGATATCGCGCAGCCGCTGCAGGGTTTTGATGAGTCGCTGGTTATCACGCTGGTGCAGACCAATGGATGGCTCATCGAGCACGTACAGAACCCCTGCCAAGCCGGAGCCAATCTGAGTAGCCAGACGGATACGTTGCGCCTCACCGCCGGAAAGCGTGGACGCGCCGCGATCGAGCGTGAGGTAATTCAACCCGACGTCCAGGAGGAAACGCAGGCGGGCTTGAGTCTCCTTAAGCACTGCCCCGGCAATGATTTCCTCACGGTGCCCCAGCACCAGGGAGTCTAGGAACTCAGAGGCGTCTTCAATAGAGAGCGCACAAAGCCCGGCAATGGACTGCTCACCGTGAGTCGTAGAGGCCAAGCGGACGGCCAAGATCTCCGGCTTCAGCCGGGTGCCCTTACAGGTGCTACACGGCACGCGGCGGGTATATTGCAGCAGGCGATCCTTTTGGGATTGAGAATCGGTAGTTTCCAGCTTGCGGTGAATAAACCCGGTAGCGCCTTCAAATGGGGCGGTCCAATTACGCTGGCGCCCGTAACGGTTCTTATATCGAACCTGGACTTCCTCATCGGTGCCATAGATCAGCGCGTGGCGCTGTTCCTCGGTTAATTCACTCACCGGAGTTTTGGGGTCAAACCCCATAGCCTTGCCTAAACCCTCTACTAACTTGACAAAGTAGCGGGAATTGGGGCTGGAGTGCCAGGGTTGAATGGCATCTACAGCTGGAGCATCTGGATCCGGAATGAGCAGATCAACATCAACTTCCAATTTGGTACCCAGGCCATCACACACCGGGCAGGAGCCAAACGGAGCATTGAAGGAAAAGGCACGGGGCTCGTATTCTTCAATGGTCAACGTGTGGCCATTCGGACAGGCCGCCTTCTCCGAATAGGTATGGGTGAGTTCTTCCCTATCCACGAACTCAATGGTGACTAGACCATCTGCCAAGCGCAGCGCTGTTTCCACCGAATCCGTTAAGCGTTGCTTTTGTGAGGCCTTTACCTGCAGGCGATCAACCACTACCTCAATATTGTGCTTGATCTGCTTCTTCAACTTGGGCGGATCGCTTAGCTGATAGGTCTCCCCGTCCACTCGGACGCGGGAATAGCCCTGAGCGGACAAATCCTGGAAGAGATCAACAAACTCGCCTTTGCGCTTGCGCACCACCGGTGCGAGCACCTGAAACTTCAGTTTCTCTTCCAGCGCCAGCACGGCATCGACGATTTGCTGTGGCGTTTGGCGCTCGATTACGGCATCACACTTTGGGCAGTGTGGCGTTCCGGCACGGGAGAAGAGCAAACGCAGGTAATCATAGATCTCCGTAATCGTGCCCACCGTAGAACGCGGATTATGGTTGGTGGACTTTTGATCGATAGACACTGCGGGTGACAGACCGTCAATAAACTCCACATTAGGCTTGTCCATCTGCCCCAAAAACATGCGGGCATAAGAACTCAAGGATTCTACGTAGCGGCGCTGGCCTTCTGCGAAGATGGTGTCAAAAGCCAGCGAAGATTTACCAGATCCGGAAAGACCAGTAAAAACAACCATTTTATCGCGAGGGATATCGATATCCACGCCCTTGAGGTTGTGCTCGCGGGCACCGCGCACCACCAAACGATCAGCCACTGTGCTCAGACCTCCAGTACTAGGGATTGCAATCTTCCCTCGAATGTACCCGTAGGCTGGGACACATGACTAACGAGCTTCAGTTACATCAGATTTCTGTGTCCGAGATGGACAATAACTGCTACCTTTTGCAGGCGGGCGAAGAAGGCTTGCTTGTCGACGCCGCCGATGACGCCCCCGCACTCCTCGACATGGCCCAGAAGGCCGGCGTTAAAATCACCGCGGTACTAACCACCCACCGCCACTGGGACCACGTACGCGCGCTCAAAGAGGTTCTCTCTGAGACCGGCGCTATCCACTACGCGTCCTTCCTTGATTCTCCGGCTATCCCAGCCGAGGTAGACGTTGAGCTCCGCGAAGGCGACTCCATCAAGTTCGCGGGCCTCGACCTCCCCATCATCATCTTGCGCGGCCACACCCCAGGCGGCGCCGCACTAGTTACAAACATCGATGGCGTAATTAATCTTTTCGTGGGCGATTCACTCTTCCCGGGCGGCTTGGGCAAGACCACCTCTGAAGGTGACTTCGTACGCCTGTATAAGGACGTCACCGCGCGCATCTTTGATGAGTTCCCGGACAATACGATCGTGCGCCCCGGTCACGGCAAGTCCACTACCTTGGGCGAGGAGCGCCCCAAGCTGGAAGACTGGTGGGAGCGCCGCTGGTGATCCAGTGGCCAATTTCCGCGTACAATGGTCTAGCACACGATAGGTCTAAAACAACGAGCTAAGGAGCTTTAAGGACTATGATTCGCAAGCTTGCCCGCCCCATGCTGGCATCTGTATTTGTATGGGAAGGCGTAGACAACCTGCGCAACGCGTCCGAGCATGTAAAGGAAACCGAAGGTTTCCTCAAGACCGTGCGCAAGGCCGTTCCTTCTGAGTACCAGGGCTATATTCCCAATGACCCGGAACTGGTTACCCGCGCTATTGGCGGCGCTAAGGTAGGCGCCGGCTCCACCTTGGCTCTGGGCAAGGCACCGCGCACCTCCGCTGCGGTTCTGGCCGCCGCAACTCTGCCCAACTTGATTGCTAAGAACAACTTCTGGGCTGCAGATAACAAGGAAGACAAGGAAACTCGCCGCAACGGCTTCCTTACCAATACCGCTTTGCTCGGCGCCTTGTTTATCGCTACCCAGGACACCGAGGGCAAGCCATCCCTTCGTTGGCGCGCACAAAAGGCTGGTCAGCGCACGAACAAGAAGATTCAGCAGGCGCTGCCTACCAAGTCTGAGTCCGAGCAGAAGCGCGAAGAGCTCTCCGCCCGTGCCAACGAGTTTTCCACCAAGGCCGGCGACTGGATCAACGAAACCTCTGCAAAGGCACAGGCATATGTAGATGACAACAAGGATGACTGGCAGTCCACCGGCCGCGGGTTGCTCGATACCGCAAAGTCTTACGTTGACGATGCCAAGACTTATGTTGAAGACAATAAGGACGATTGGCAAGAGTCTGGCCGCGATTTGCTGGGCAACGCAAAGTCCTTCATTGAGGACTCTGTCGATAACGCCAAGACCTATGTTGAAGACAACAAGGGTGACTGGCTTGAGTCCGCACAAGCCAATCGCGACACCGCCCGTACCGGTGCTGTAAAGGCCGCTACCAAGGCTCAGGCACGTGCAGATAAGGCCGTCGCCAAGCTGGATGGTGCGAAGTCCAAGCGCGCAAGCAAGAAGGCTTCCAAGCATGCTGAGAAGCTGCAAAAAGAGGCAAATAAGAAGATTGAGGCAGCAATCAAGAAGCTGGAAAAGCGCTCTAAGTAGCCACAACTTCTGCGGCCGAATAACTCGGCAGTGACACACGGCCCAGCCTTATGCTGGGCCGTTGTTCTTTGTCACGGCAGGGTCTAAACTCATCTCTCCCCTTGCCGGACAGCGTGCCCGGCCCATCCCCATCAACGTCCAATTACCAAGGAGTCACGTGAACTCAGCATCCAATAGGCACGCGGCGGCTGCAGGTTCCTCGGAGCGCACAGCCATCGCTACTGAGCAAGATTATGTGGACGGACTTTTTTCGCGCCTCGACGATGAGGTGGCGGCAGCCAATAGAAGGCTTAATGAGGTGCAGGCGGATGTAGATCCTTCCACGCCGGACGCGGACGCCTTGGTGCGCCGTGAAACCGAATACCACGGGCTGCAGGCAAAGCTTGATCGTCTCAATGTGGCCCAAATGGGCTTGGTCTTTGGCCGCATTGATATCGACGCCCCCGGCGATAATCCCACCCCCGAAGGCCTAGACCGCCGCTACATCGGCCGCATGGGACTAGATGCACGCGAAGATGACTATCGCACACTGCTTTTAGATTGGCGTGCCCCAATGGCGCGGCCTTTCTATCTCGCTACCACAGCCCAACCGGAAGGCGTCCACACCCGTCGCCAGATTCGCACCAAGGGACGCACCGTCACCGGAATACACGATGAGGTTCTTTCCGGCCCCGGTGTGCGAGAAGAAGAAGCAGGAGTCGCGAGCGAATCGGCGCTCTACCACGCCATGCAACGGGCACGTACCGGCCACATGGCGTCAATCGTGGAGACTATCCAGCGAGAGCAAGACGAGATTATCCGCGATAACACCCGCGGCGTCATGGTAGTAGAAGGCGGCCCAGGTACGGGTAAGACCGCTGTTGCTCTGCACCGTGTGGCTTACCTGCTCTATACCCACCGCGAACTACTTTCTGCCACGGGCGTCCTCATCGTGGGCCCTAATAGCAGCTTTTTGGACTATATTTCACGCGTGCTGCCAGAACTGGGCGAGACTGGCGTGGTGCTATCAACCATCGGCGGGCTCTTCCCCGGAATCGAACCAGAGCACGAGGAAGACCTCGTCGCTCGCGAAATCAAAGGTAGTGCCGCCATGGTGGAGATTCTCTCCACCGCGGTCAAGGACTATCAGCTTCTTCCTGCCGACCCACGCGAGCTGGCAATTGACGGACTCAGCTTAAGCGTTACGCCCAACATGGTGAAAAGAGCCCGCACCCGGGCCCGGCGCTCGCGAAAGCCACACAATGAGGCTCGCGGTGCCTTTATTGAGCACCTCGTAGAAGACCTTGCATTGCAGATGGCTGAAAAAGTCGGGGCCGATCCGCTCGGCGGGAAGAACCTCCTTTCGCGCGCCGATATCGATCAATTCCACGATGATCTTGCAGAAGATACGGCCGTTACTGCATTGATCGATGAGTTCTGGCCCGAGCTCCACCCCACCGACGTGCTTGCTGGCCTATTCTCCTCACCTGAGCGCATTGCCTCTGCTGCCCGCGGGTACGACGATGAAACTCAAGAGGCGCTCTACCGAGAACAAGGGCGAGCATGGACAGATTCGGATGCCGCCCTCCTAGATGAGCTAGCCGTCCTCATCGGCCTGCCCAACCCTGAGGAAAAGAAGGCAGCTGACGATGCTGCGTGGCGCGAACAAGTGGCAGAGGCAGAAGACGCTCTAGATATCTTGTCTTCTTCCGAGTCCACAGATAATGACGATGACATGTTTGAAGCGGAAATTCTTTCTGCCCATGATGTCATCGACGCCGAGACCTTGGCACACCGTCAGGAGGTACGCGATAAGCGCACCACTGCTCAACGCGCCCGCGAAGACCATACGTGGGCATATGGTCATATCATCGTGGACGAAGCCCAGGAATTAACTCCCATGGAATGGCGGATGCTCTTTCGTCGTTGCCCTTCGCGGTGGATGACCTTGGTGGGCGATACTTCCCAGACCGGCTCACCGGCGGGTGTTGATGATTGGGGCGAGGCCCTGAAGCCGTTCGTCGCGCAGCGCTTCCGCCACCATTTTCTCACCGTCAACTATCGCACCCCGCAGCCCATCACTGAGCTGGCTAATGGACTATTAGAGATGATTAACCCTGATGCCATCCCGGCTACAGGCATCCGTGATGGCGTGCAGGTGCGCCGACTTGCACAGGGCAGCTACACCCCTGGTGTACACAGGGAGGCAGACGGCAGGCTCACAGCAGTTATTGACGCCGCCACGGCAGAACGTTTCAAAGGCTTAGAGTTTGACCATGTGGTGGTACTCGATCCGAAGAGGATCGTCGATGCCTCCCCGCAGGGTTTGCAGAATCTCTATGTCTGCATCACTCGTGCTACCCAGTCGCTTACCCTCGTCGGTGACTGCGGCGAAGTTCTTTAGGCTCCCGTAAGCTTTAGGCCATGGCCTTATCTGACATTGCGCGCAAAACTGAAAGCTCGCTGAACACCTTTACTTTGAAGCGTTCTCTACGGCGGGGATGGAAGCCCCAGATTGTGGGCTATACCGGGTATGGCACCACCGAGCAAGTAAGGGTTTTTGGCCGCGTACTCATGCACGATCCTGATGAAGGCAAAAAGGATTCCTGGGGTGAACGCGGCTACCAGCAGTTTCTTACTATTCAGGTGGGAAACCACGACATTTCAGTGACTATTGGTGAAAAGACCGTCGCGGGCACAACCAATAGCAACGGGTACGTTGACATCCTCGTTCACGAACATGGGTTAGAACCTGGTTGGCATACGGCAACGATCGAGGCCGCCAACGCGCAAGCCGTGGAAGTCCAGGTGCTCATCGTGGATCCGAGCGCCAAGATTGGCATCATCAGCGATATTGATGACACGGTTTTAGTTACGTGGCTGCCACGTGCGTTGACAGCGGCGTGGAACTCTTGGGCTAAGCGCCCCAGCAAGCGACAGGCCGTTGCTGGAATGGCCGAGTTCTATGCTCAGCTGCAACAGCGATTCCCAAAGGCCCCAGTGTTCTATCTTTCTACGGGAGCATGGAATACTTTTGGCTCGCTGAAAAAATTCCTGTCCCATCATAATTTCCCCGCAGGCCCCATGCTGCTCACGGACTGGGGTCCGACCGAGACGGGCCTTTTCCGCAGCGGACAAGAACATAAGCGGGTTCAGCTACGCAATCTACTCATCGCTTACCCGGACATGCAATGGATCCTGATCGGCGATGACGGACAGCACGATCCATTGACTTACGGCGATGTGGCTAACGAGCACCCAGACCGGATTCACTCTGTGATCATCCGCAATCTAAGCCCGCAGGAGCAGCTGCTCTCGCATGGCTCCCTGAGCCCCCTGGCAGATGCCAATGAAGAGGGCCATTTCACAATCCCACTGATTCAGGGCGCAAACGGCAGTGCCCTTGCCGCAGCCTTCAACGCCGCGCACCCCACGGAGTAAGCAGCGCTTAACGACGAAACCCGCCTTGGCCTCTTTAACAAGACCAAGGCGGGTTCAATCACCACATTTAGCTGACAGTGTGAACGATCATCACGTCGCAGTCCGACTGGCGAGCAACGTCTGCAGGTACGGAGCCCAGCAGGCGGCCGGTCAGGGAGTTGATGCCGCGGTTACCCACGATGAGCAGGTCAGCATCGTTGTCATTGACGATGGACATCAGGGCCTGCACCGGAGTACCAGGGCGAACAGCGGTTTCGACCTTAGAAGCACCGAACTTCTCGGCGTGAGCCTTGGCGTCCTTCAGGTTAGCCTCGGCCTTCTCATCGCCCAAAATGGTAACGGAATCCTGGCGCAGGGTCTTGGAAGCCTGCTCCTGGTTCTCGTAGTAAGCACAACCGATGATCAGATTGGAATCGAATGCGGCGGCAATCTTTGCTGCTCGCTCTACAGCGAGGAGGGAAGACTTAGAACCGTCAGTACCGACAACGATCGAGTTGTAGTCGCTCATGATGACCTTTCTTTGTGGGAATGTACCCGGTGTGTTTATTTAGCCTACAGGGGCATTACTGCCAGTGTAACAACGAGAAACGATTAACGTTGCTCGGTGGTATTAACTACGACGACGTCTACCGTTGACTTGTGGGTTAGTTCCGTTGGCACAGAACCGAAGACTCGACCACGGACGGAATTCACGCCGCGGTTGCCCACAACGAACAGGTCCACATCATAGTCCTGGCCTACTTCTAACAAGGCTTTTACTGGGTCTCCAGATTTTCCTACGATTTCAATGTGCTCCGCACCTTCCGATTCGGCGATACGGGTGGCATTGGTCAAATAGGTCCCAGCCATGTCCTCACTTACAACGGGCAGACCGGCTTCGTCGCCCCTCGGAGCGCCAAGCATGGATCCAGCGTGGTTATAAAAGGCTGAGATAATAATTAGCTTGGCGTCGTACGCCCGTGCCATGGACGCCGCTGCGCGAACCGCGCGCAGGGAGGTTTCAGAGCCATCGGTGCCGACGGCAATGTTTTTATAGGTAAGCATCATTCTCCTTGCAGTTGAACCATTTCACAGTGACAACTAAACGGCGCTTCTGGCACCTATTCAGTATAACTAGCGCAGCCGTTTAGAGAAGCACCCGCAGAATCAATCAGCACACTTTTAGGGGGAGAAAACTAAATCCCCGCTTCTTTCAAGCCGCGCAACTCCTTCTTCAAATCGGCAATCTCATCGCGTAGGCGGCCGGCCAGCTCGAATTTGAGCTCACGCGCGGCTGCACCCATTTGGGCCGAGAGGTCGTCGATAAGCGCCTGCACCTCATCGGTAGCCATACTAGAAATATCCCGCTTTTCCACCATGGCGGAAGGATCGGAATTAGCCTCCTCGTCTCCGCCGTCTTCATAGACCTGGTCAAGGATATCCGCGATCTTTTTACGCAACGGCTGCGGATCAATGCCATGTTCCCGGTTATAGGCAATCTGCTTCTCACGGCGCCGTTCCGTCTCCTCAATTGCCTCTTGCATAGAGTCGGTGATTTTATCGGCATACATGATGACCTCGCCAGACACGTTACGGGCAGCACGGCCAATGGTCTGAATGAGCGAAGTTGTCGAGCGCAGGAAGCCTTCTTTGTCCGCATCCAAAATGGCAACGAGCGAGACCTCAGGAAGGTCAAGGCCCTCGCGCAGAAGGTTAATGCCCACGAGAACATCGAATTCTCCCAAGCGCAATTGCCGCAATAATTCGACGCGCTGCAAGGTATCGATATCCGAGTGCAGGTAGCGCACCTTTATCCCCTGCTCCAACAGATAGTCAGTAAGGTCCTCTGCCATACGCTTAGTCAGCGTGGTCACCAACACACGCTCTTGCTTCGATATGCGAGTGCGCACCTCATCAATGAGGTCATCAATCTGCCCTTTGGTGGGCTTGACAGTAACCTTCGGATCCACCAGACCAGTCGGGCGAATTACCTGCTCTACGTATTCGCCATCCGAGGACGTAAGCTCGAAATCGCCTGGGGTGGCGGACATGTATACGGTTTGTCCGACCCGCTGTTCAAACTCATCAAAGGTCAACGGGCGGTTATCCACTGCGGACGGCAAACGGAAACCGAATTCGACCAAGTTGCGCTTGCGCGACATATCGCCCTCGAACATGCCGCCAATCTGTGGAACTGTAACGTGTGACTCATCGATGATGGTGAGAAAATCCTCTGGGAAGTAATCGAGTAGCGTAGCCGGCGCTGAGCCAGCCGGACGACCATCGACGTGACGGGAGTAGTTCTCGATACCGGAGCAGAAACCTACCTGCTCGATCATCTCCAGATCGTATTCGGTGCGCATGCGCAGACGTTGCGCTTCAAGCAGCTTGCCGCGGTTTTCTAGATCCTCCAAGCGCTCAGCCAATTCCTCTTTAATCGCTGCCACGGCCTTTTCCATGCGTTCGGGCCCGGCCACGTAGTGCGTGGCCGGGAAGATGCGAACCTCATCTACTTCCTCTATGACATCGCCAGTCACGGGGTGAATGTAATACAGGGAATCGATATCGTCGCCGAAGAATTCAATGCGCACCGCACGTTCCTCGTAGGCCGGAATGATATCTACCGTATCGCCCTTGGCGCGGAAGGTGCCGCGGGTAAACCCCACGTCATTGCGTTCATATTGGATATCCACCAGCAGTCGCAGGAACCGATCGCGGTCCAGCTCCTCATCAACAGAAATGATTACCGAGCGATCCAGGTAAGACTGTGGAGTGCCCAAGCCATAAATGCAGGACACGGAAGAGACTACGACCACGTCCCTGCGAGACAATAGTGCCGACGTAGCCGAGTGGCGCAGGCGCTCTACGTCCTCATTGATGGAGGAATCCTTTTCAATATAGGTATCGGTCTGCGCAATATATGCTTCTGGCTGGTAGTAGTCGTAATAAGAAACGAAGTACTCTACTGCGTTATGCGGCAAGAGCTGGCGCAGCTCGTTCGCTAGCTGCGCAGCCAGGGTTTTATTGGGCGCCATCACCAACGTGGGCCGCTGCTGCTTTTCGATGAGCCACGCGGCGGTGGCAGATTTACCGGTACCGGTAGCACCCATCAGCACAACATCGCGCTCATCACGGTTGAGTCTGTCATTGAGCTCTGCGATGGCGGAGGGCTGGTCACCAGCCGGTTCATATTCAGAAACGACCTGAAACTCGCCCGGGGTGCGCTCGACCTCGCTGACAACGCGGTGCTCGGAATTTGGAATAAGGGGATGTTCAGCAGCAAAAGCCATACCCACTACTCTACTGTTTAGGTGGCGCGCCTAGCTACGTTCAGGGCAAGGAGTTCTGCGCGGTGCGAAGCCATTCTTCCAACTCGCCAGTGGTCTCCCACAGCGCATAAACGGAAGACGTCTCGGGCCGCATCGCACTATTGATGCGGCGGCGCAGCCAAGCCTTTGACTGCGGCGTGTACAGGGGCGCGAGATCCTCGCGCTCGATGCCTTCCGGCAGTGCATCAGCCTTTAATTTCAACAAGGCGCCGAGTGCAATCATAGTTTCTGCGTCATCCGAGTCGATAGGCTCTGTGGAACATGATTGCTGAAAGCTTTTGAGATCGAAGGAACCATCCCGCAAGCTTGCGAGTAGTTCTCGCGCCGCGTGATTATCAAAAGGCCCAGTATCCCACGTTCCCACGGCGGGTAGCTTAAGCTGCCCAGGTTAACAAGACTTCGAAATGGCGTAAACTTTAGCTACCCAATGGTTAAACCTTCGGTGACTCCGCTTCAATGCGGTCCAGGACCTCAGTCGTTCGCACACGTAGCTGGTCAAGCGTGCCGTTATTATCAATGACGTGCGTGGCCGCGGCAAGCCGCACCTCATCCGGTACCTGTGCCGCAATGCGACGGCGCGCATCTTCCTCTTCTATCCCTCGAAAAGCCACCAGCCGACGAACGCGCTCTTCAGGATCCACATCGACCACAATGACGTAGTCCATGTCTTTGTCCAGGCCATTATCCACCAACAGCGGCATATCATAAACGGCGAAGTCACAGCCATCTCCACGCGCCGTCGCAAATTGCCGCTGTGTCTCCTCTTGGATGCGTGGATGGGTAATAGAGTTCAGCAACTCAGTGTGCTCTTTGTCCGCAAAGGCCCGGCGTGCCAATTCCTTGCGGTTAAGGCTGCCATCCGACAGCAGGATTTCCTCTCCGAAAGCTGCGGCCAACTCGGATAAAGCAGGCTTCCCAGGCTTCACAACGTCGCGTGCAATGCCATCGGCGTCGACCACTCGCCACCCGCGTTCACGGCACAAGGATGCAACTGTTGACTTACCGCTGCCAATGCCACCTGTAAGGCCAATGAGTTTCATGGTCGCCACCCTACGCGAAAAGGAGCCCCACCATACGCGATGGTGGGGCTCTTCATTGCAATTCAGGAGAAAGCGTCTCTTTTACTCTGCGTCCTCCGCCTTTGGAGAAAGGTGCAGCAACACATCGCTCGAGGAAACCTGGCCAGGCTCGCCGGTGACAGTTCCAAACTTGGTGGCGTTAGTAACTACCACAGGGGTAATCAGGTTATAGCCTTTGGAGCGGATAAATTCCGGGTCAAAGGAAAACAATTTATCGCCTGCGGAAACGCGTTGCTTCTTTTCCACATGGACTTCAAAACCTTCGCCTCCCAGCTCCACGGTGTCGAGACCTACGTGAATGAGTAGCTGTACGCCGTTGTCCAAGCTCAGTCCTACCGCATGGCCAGACTTTTGAACGGTGAGCACCTTGCCGTCGGCAGGCGCAAAGACCGCATTGCCCGCCGGCTGGACCGCCATACCCGGGCCCAGCTTTGCCGCGGCGAAAATGGGATCCGGAACTTCCGATAGAGCGACCGCCTCGCCCTCGAGGGGAGATTCCAGCGCAATAGCATCTTTCCCAGCCTGCTTAGTGGCCACGCCGGCAGCAGCAGCGCCTGCGGAGCTGGCGGGAACGGCGCCGCCCTCGATCGCGGAGTCTGTACCATTGCCCTTAAGGAACTTCATCTCTGCGCGAGCAGCTGCATCGTCAACAGTCTCGCCTTGTTCGCGCGCAATGCGCTCCAAGTCAGCTTGCTTTTCTTCTGCCGTGCGGTAGCCGAAGAACAAGGTGAGCAAGAAAGAAGTAAGGAATGCAGTCGTAATACCAAGGACATAGCCCAAATGCGGGGTCATGGCACTGGTGGTCAACGCCGAGGTAAAGACGAAGGCTTCTGCACGGACGTCGAAAAGACCGATGATTGCGCCACCCAAGGCACAACCTGGCAGCAACCGATAGTAGCTGCGGCGGAAGCGCAACAAGATGCCGTACAGGGAAGGTTCCGACACGCCACCTAGGATGCCCGCTGCAAACGCACCGATGGAAACCTGGCGCATAGCATTGTTCTTCTCCTTGAAGGAGATGACCATGACCGCGCCGACGACGCCGAAACAGGCGAAGTTCCATGCGCCCATCGGTCCTTGAATGAAGTCGTAGCCGTAGGTGGCGATGTTCTGGATCATGATGACGTTCAGCGGCCAGTGCAAGCCCATGGGAACGAGGAACGGGTAAAGCAGCGGAACAACTATAGCCAAGATGAATGGAGAGAAATCATTGATTTGATAAAGGACCCAGGAAATGCCGTTGCCCACGCCAATGCCGAACGGGCCAAGGAGGAAGGCCGTTGCCGGAATCATAATTAGCAGGGAGAAAAATGGTACGAAAACCATTTGTACCGCACTTGGGATAATCTTCTTCAGTCCCTTTTCCACCCAGTACAGGCCGATTGCAGCCAGAATCGGGGGAAATACCTGGGAGCCATAGGAGTTAATAACCAACGGCAGGCCAAAGACATTAGCGGTATCTCCTGCTTCGCCCAGGGACAAAAACTCCGGGGTAAGAAGTGCCGCTGGGATAGCGGCGGAGACCCACATGTTCGCACCCAGCTTCTGAGCCGCGGTCGCACCCACCATTACCGGGAGGAAGTAAAAGACCGACTGGAACATGGCGTGAGCCAAACGGAAGCCTTCCGGCTGCTCATCCAGCGGCGCACGGAAGTCCTGAATACCAAAGGTGTCCGCCAAGATCAGCAGCATGATGATGAGCGAGGCGCCCAACAGTGCCCAGAGAACTGGGCGGAAGGTATCAGAAAGAAACTCGAAGCAGTAATCTACCCAGTCGTACTTGCCACGAACGCCGTCGTACTCCTTCTTGGAGGACGCCGTTTTCTCACCGGAAGCGTGTACACCGGGCTGCTTGATGATTTCGTTGTAGTAGTCAGCAACGCCGCCACCCATGACTACTTGGTAGCCGTGGGCGCCTTGTGGCACGGTGCCTAGCACCGCTGGGTCGCTGTCGAGCTTTCCTTTATCAACTTTCCCCGCATCAGCAAGTTGGAAACGCAAGCGCGTCGCACAGTGCGTCAGCGACGTAATATTGTCAGCGCCGCCGATACTTTCAACGATGTGGGCGGAAGTGTCCTTGGTAGATGCCACTTCTTACTCCTCAGTTCAAATACCACTTATAACCAGTGCAGCACTGGCTATAACGTCATAGTTGAGTATAAGAGGATTCCCACATGAACAAAAGCCCGTTTTGTGGGCTTGCCAGGAGATTTTTGCCTCCCCCTTCTTAACTGCGCTGGTCAGCCACTTAAAAACCTCAAATGGCTCAGCAAACGTTTGCAGGGCCTGTCTCAAAGATCACAAAAGCCGCGCCCACCCCGTCTATATGACGAAGTGAACGCGGCCTTGAAGCTTAGCTCTAAACTCAGCAGGGAACTAAGCGGAAGCTTTAGTTGCCAGCGAGCTTGTCGCGCAGTGCGGCGAGCTGCTCGTCGGAAGCCAGGGAGCCGCCAACCTCTGCCTGAGTCTCGGATGCCGGAGCTGCATCAGAGGAATCAGAGGAGTAGTTGGAGGACTCTGCAGACTCAGCAGCCTCAGCGGCTGCGGCGCGGTTGCGCTCGATCTGAGCAGTGTGCAGGTTGAAGCGACGCTCGGACTCTGCGTAACGTGCCTCCCAAGCCTGACGCTGCTCGTCGAAGCCTTCCTTCCACTCGTTGGTCTCAGGGTCGAAGCCCTCAGGGAAGACATAGTTGCCCTGCTCATCATAGGAGTCAGCCATGCCGTACTTGGACGGATCGAACTCTTCGGTGTAGTCCTCGTCTGCCTGCTTAACAGACAGGGAGATACGACGACGCTCGAGATCGATGTCGATGACCTTGACCATGACTTCCTGGCCAACGGTGACAACCTGGTCCGGAACCTCAACGTGGCGCTGAGCCAGCTCGGAAATGTGAACCAGACCCTCGATGCCCTCCTCGACGCGAACAAAGGCGCCGAATGGAACGAGCTTGGTGACCTTGCCCGGAACGATCTGGCCCACAGCGTGGGTGCGGGCGAATACGCGCCACGGATCTTCCTGGGTAGCCTTCAGGGACAGGGAAACGCGCTCACGATCCAGATCAACGTCGAGAACCTCAACGGTTACCTCGTCACCAACGGTGACAACCTCAGATGGGTGATCGATGTGCTTCCAGGACAGCTCGGAAACGTGAACCAGGCCGTCGACTCCGCCGAGATCGACGAAGGCACCGAAGTTGACGATGGAAGAAACAACGCCCTTGCGGACCTGACCCTTCTGCAGCTGGTGCAGGAACTCGGAACGAACCTCGGACTGGGTCTGCTCCAGGTATGCACGGCGGGACAGGACAACGTTGTTGCGCTGCTTGTCCAGCTCGATGATCTTTGCTTCCAGCTCCTGGCCGATGTACGGCTCCAGGTCGCGGACGCGACGCATCTCAACCAGAGATGCAGGCAGGAAGCCACGCAGGCCGATGTCCAGAATGAGGCCGCCCTTGACAACCTCGATAACGGTACCGGTGACAGGCTCTTCCTTGGCCTGCAGCTCCTCGATGGCGCCCCAAGCGCGCTCGTACTGCGCACGCTTCTTGGACAGGATCAAGCGACCTTCCTTGTCCTCCTTGGTGAGAACAAGTGCGTCAACCTCATCGCCGACCTCGACAACCTCATCTGGGTTGACGTCGTGCTTGATGGACAGCTCGCGAGAAGGGATAACGCCTTCGGTCTTGTATCCAATGTCCAGCAGTACCTCGTCGTGGTCAACCTTGACGACGGTACCCTCGACAATGTCACCATCGTTGAAGTACTTGATGGTGGCATCTACAGCTGCGAGGAAGTCCTCTGCGGTTCCGATATCGTTGATCGCAACCTGCGGGGTGTTAGAAGATGGCATATTAAGAAATGCTCCGAATAAATGTAGGAAATCGAAATTGGACAACTGCGCGTCTCTCGAAAAAAGCTTGCTAAGCTGCCCAAAGCAGCAAAAGAAAAGTATTCGATCCCGCCTCGTGATTGCTTAAAGCCTTCCTACAACGGCTTAGAACAACCCGTGGCATAGACACGCCCGTTCAACCCTACATCTGTCCAGCTTAAAGGGCAAATACAAGACGCAACTTTTTCTCCAAGGAGTTCTTCCCCCACTGTGATTTCCCCATCACAAGCAAATCAGGCCTACTGGGATGGCGACGCCGCTACCTACCATGCCGAGCACCCCGACTACCTTTCTTCCTTCTATTGGTGCCCAGAGATGCTCCATGAGGACCAAGTGCACTTGCTTGGCGACGTCTCGGATTCTTCCGTCCTGGAAATTGGCTGCGGGTCCGCACCGTGCACCGAGTGGCTCCAAACGCGTTCCCGCTTTGCCACTGGCTTCGATATCTCTCGCGGCATGCTCAACCACGCTGCTGGTGCACTTCCTTTGACGCAAGCCGATGCGCTGTCGCTCCCCTATGCCACAGAATCCTTCGACGCTGCTTTCTCTGCGTTCGGCGCTTTTCCCTTCCTCGCTAATCTCGACTTAGCTCTACAGGAGGTCTCCCGGGTCCTTAAACCAGGCGGTAGTTTTGTCCTCTCAGTCACCCATCCCATGCGCTGGATCTTCCCCGATGATCCTGCCGATTTAACGGCTGATATTAGTTACTTCGACCGCGCCTATCTGGAGCAAGACCGCGATGGCAACCTCACGTATGCTGAGTTCCATCGCACCATCGCCGACTGGTTCCAGGCCTTGCAGGGCAAAGGCCCGTTCCTTATCGAGGACATCATTGAACCCGAGTGGCCGCAAGACCTTAGGATCACCTGGGGCCAATGGTCTCCGGAGCGCGGCGAAATCTTTCCCGGCACGATTATTTTCGTCTGCCGCAATTCCCGCTAACCTATGAGCATGGTTTTGGACCGGATTGGCTTATTGATACGACGTGGCATTGCCTGGTGGATTGACAGTTTCCTAGCCGCTGCCATCGTCATGGTGGTGCGGTGGGTAGTGAATGCGGCAGCCGACCATCCGCTTACTGGAGAGACCTTAGAACTCTATAATGCCATTGCCGCCGCCGTGGTCTTTTACGTCTATCGAGTATGGATGGAAGCTACGAAATCCACCTCGCTAGGTAAGTGGTCCCTCCAGCTAGAAATCATTGCCACCCACCCAGGATTCTTCACCGCTTGCCTGCGAAATTCCTGGCTATTGCTCACAATGCTGACGCTGACAGGCTGGCCCGGAGTAATGCCGCTACTTTT
The DNA here is from genome assembly GCF_037908395.1 of Corynebacterium sp. KPL4072. Classification (NCBI taxonomy): domain Bacteria; kingdom Bacillati; phylum Actinomycetota; class Actinomycetes; order Mycobacteriales; family Corynebacteriaceae; genus Corynebacterium; species Corynebacterium sp. KPL4072. The sequence goes on along the minus strand of NZ_JBBMGE010000004.1, from coordinate 204,568 downwards.
AGCAGTTCTCAGCATAAGCATGCTCGCTTTTGGTCAAACCCCTTTCGACATGCTCGCCAATTGCCTAGTGGAGCGCCGGCCTCAGATAGACACGCCTTCTTTTCGTGGCCAGAGGTAATAAGCAAGTGCGAAAATAACCAACGCAGCAAACATCCACCCGGACGGAAAGAGAAACGCAAGCGCCGTGGATACGACCATCACCCCAACGGCCGTCAATCGCCTGACCTTAGGGTTTGGCGCCACGCGCGCCATGATCATGGCCATCAAAAAGTAACACCCGGCTAAAACCGGGTACGAAATTGCAGAAACCTTATATTCTTCAAGGAATTGGGCTAGCCCGAGTTCATTAATATCGGCTGCAGGAAGATTCACTTGAATTGCCCACAGGCTTTCAAAAGAGCGGAGATTCCATTTATTTATTTTCTCTTCCGGAGTCACTGTGCGCTTTTCCTTTCTGTCTGAATGTCTATCGGTGTTCTAAGAACCGTATATCCATAACTTTTCTACAATGAACAGGCTATCTAAAAAACTTAACGCGCATTCCGCCAAAGTTTCTGAACCTTCCGCTCTGCGTAGCCGGGTATACCCAGATCCTCGATAGCTTGTTTATTCCACGTCCCACGAACTTGGCCGTCCACCACAACAGCGCGGCGAAATACACCACGGTTTCCAGGGGCAAGTATCTCGTGAACTTCTGAAGTCATTGCAAATGACCGATCTCGGTATCCCAGGATGTACTCGTCGAAAGCTCCCAATAAGAGCACCGAACGCTTTCTTCGCGCCTCGGCCATATCCATTACAACTTTCGAGACAAAGTCCTGGGACTCTTCTCCACACCGCTCGATGTCCGGCGGAAGGCTGTCAGCTGCTGGCCTAATTAGTCTTTGCGGTAGCTTTGTCCACCACGCAAAGTCCCGCAGCGTCGCTGGGCCGTGAGTGCGGAAATATCGGACCATTAGGTCAGCGGTAGCTGCGACCTGGTCTCCATTGAAGGCTTCGTCTAATCCCGGCAACTCAACCGGTGTGATGAGTTGTTCGACTCCGGAGTAGACGGCGTGTCCGCTTTCCATTGCTACACGCACAACATGCCAGAAGGGCACCTCGGGCAACGCTGCGGCAGCCCGCTCCTTAAGCTCGACACGGGAAAGCGGACGATCAATGAGCTTGTCTACCTTTGCCACTAACTCTGCGTCGCCCTTGCGCCGTTTAGCACAGAGTTCAGTTATCCAGCCTATGTCCTTGATAGAGGCCGTAAAAAGCGTATGGCGCATGGGATACCCACGCACAATATTTCCGGCATCTGAGTGGTCTTGTGCCCGCAAGGCCAGCGATCGGCGCACAGAGTGCAGGTCCTGGCCTTGCATAACGCCGAAAGCCCGGATCACTTCCTCCGCACTCTCCCACCGCTGAACGCTTAGGCCTTGCGAGGCGAGCCTAAGGCGCGCCTTTTCCCGGCGAGAGAAAGAAGCCGCGCTAGTGGGCTGCGGCATCCCAATCCTTGCCTGCACCAGCCGAGACCTCCAACGGGACGTTGAGCTCGATGGCGGAGTCCATTTCTCGTTCGAGAATTTCACGGACCTGGTCAGCCTCGCCATGGGCGACCTCGACTACCAATTCATCGTGGACCTGTAGCAGCACGCGGGACTTCATGCCCTGCAATGCGCGGTCCACGCGAATCATTGCCACCTTGATAATGTCTGCCGCGGTACCTTGAATCGGTGCATTTAATGCGGCTCGCTCTGCGTTCTCGCGCGCTAGGCGGTTATCGGAGTTGAGCTCTGGCAAGTAGCGGCGGCGGCCGAAGAGGGTGGCTGTATACCCATCCTTACGTGCCTGGACCACAACTTCATCGAGGTATTTCTTTACCCCGCCAAAACGCTCGAAGTAGCTTTCCATGATGGACTTCGCTTCCCCAGCCGGGATGCCCAATTGCTGGGATAGGCCGAATGCGGACAGGCCATAGACCAAACCATAAGACATGGCCTTAACGCGGCGGCGCAGCTCCGGCGTGACTTGGTCGACGGGGACGTCGAAGACTCGGGAGCCGACGTAGTTATGCAGGTCTTCGCCGTCCTTATAGGCCTCGATAAGCCCGGGATCTGCCGAGAGGTGCGCCATCACACGCATCTCAATCTGCGAATAGTCCGCGGTCATGAGTTCTTCGTAGCCCTCGCCTACGACAAACGCGGAGCGAATCTGTCGCCCAGCCTCGGTCCGCACCGGAATATTCTGCAGATTTGGCTCCGTCGAGGACAAGCGGCCAGTCGACGTCACCGTCTGATTAAACGTGGTGTGGATTCGTCCATCCGGCTGCACGGTCTTGATTAGACCTTCGAGGGTGGTTTTCATCTTTTGGTACTCACGGTGAGCCAAAAGGTGGTCTAAGAACGGGTGGGGATTCTTAACCGCGAGTTGTTCAATCTCCTTGGCCGCGGTGGAAAAGCCGGTCTTTGTCTTCTTGGTCTTGGGCAGATCAAAAGTCTCAAAGAGTACGGTTTGTAGCTGCTTGGGTGAGTTGAGGTTGAGCTTATCGTCACCGGCAAGCTCGCGGGCGGCACGTTCTTGTTCGGCGACCTGCTCTACGAAGGCATCCTTTTGTGTTTCGAGAATGTCTACGTCAACAGCAATGCCGGTAGCTTCCATGCGCGCCAAGATGGTCACAAGTGGCAGCTCCAAGTCGGTATAAAGTTCGAAAGAATCAATCTCCTGCAGCTCCGCGGTCAACCTTTCCGCCAATTCCATAATGGCTGCGGCTTGATCTACCAAGGTGGAATCATCCAGCAAGGAAAGCTGCTCCGTGGCGGCGCCGAGGGTCTTTTGGAGGTGGCGCTGGTAGACGTCGGCAAGCGCGTAAGTGCGCTGACCAGGGCGCAGCAAGTAGGCGGCAATGGCCGTGTCATGGGCAATACCCGCCAGCTCAATGCCGCGGCCGGCGAGCATATGGAACGCGGCCTTGGCCTCGTGGAAATACTTCGGCGCATCGGAGGCCAACCACTGCGCTAGGGCCTTATCGTCCTCGACAGAAAGGTCGCCCAGCTCCACTTGCAGGCCGTGGCGTTCCTGGTCTACGAAGGCAATCGCCGATGCATCACCCTGTCCAGGGTTTCCCTCGCCTTGGACATAGACCGCAACATGCTCTCGACCAGGCAGCCACTGGGACAATGGCTCATCATCGATGACTGTCTCTAGCTCTTGGACCTCCTCGGTCTGCTCCGCTGCCTCAGCGCCGTCATTGGGAATGGCGGCCAGGACGCGATCGCGCAGGTTGGTGCCAAACTCGAGGTCATCGAATTTAGCAGCAACGTCCGCAACCTTCGCCTCCTTGAAAGCCAGATCGTCAGGGCCAACCTCTAGGTCCATATCCGTGATCATTTGGGTGAGCTTGCGATTCATCTGCACCTGATCGATGCGCTCGCGGAAGTTATTGCCCACCACGCCCTTGATTTCTTCGGCGTGCTCAACCAGTGATGCCAAGTCTCCGTATTTAACAATCCACTTAGTCGCCGTCTTCTCGCCCACCTTGGGAATGCCCGGCAAATTATCGGACGGATCACCGCGCAATGCAGCAAAATCTGGGTACTGCGCAGGTGTGAGACCATACTTCTCTTCCACCGCGGCGGGCGTAAAACGGTGGAGAGTGGATACGCCCTTCATGGGATAGAGCACCGTCGTGGAATCGTTTACCAATTGCAGGTAATCGCGGTCACCGGTGACGATGAGGGTCTCATAAGCCTGCGCCTCGGTCGCCAGCGTGGCGAGGATGTCGTCGGCCTCGAAGTTCTCGCGGGAGAGGGTGGTAATCCCCAGCACCTCGAGCACCTCGCGGATGATGTCAACTTGGCCCTTAAATTCCTCCGGCGCGGCTTCACGCTGCGCCTTGTAGTCCGGGAACATTTCGGTGCGGAAGGTCTTTCGCCCTACATCGAATGCCACCGCGATGGCATCGGGCTTCTCCTCCGCCACGATATTGGAAAGCATCGATAAAAAGCCATATACGGCATTGGTGTGCTGGCCGCCCGAGGTAGAAAAGTTATCCACCGGCAGGGCGTAGAAGGCACGAAAGGCCATAGAGTGGCCGTCAATGAGCAGAATTCGAGGCTGTTTAGTAGTCACCTGCCCCATCCTAGAGAAGCGAGCCGACATACGAACACCCCGGTGCACATTTATTGGATGACGTGGGCATTCCCCCGCTTCCCCTACCCAATTAGGAATTCCCCTAGTCCCTGCGCTACTATTTTCACAGTCAAAGGCAGCAAGCCTTGGCACTGTGCGCCCCTGTAGCCCAATTGGCAGAGGCAACGGATTCAAAACCCGTCCAGTGTGAGTTCGAGTCTCACCAGGGGCACAGATAGAAAAGACCTCGCATGTACGGTAAATCGGAATGCGGGGTCTTTTTCATGTTCGCCCCTCCTACCGACGTGTAGTTGAACGGGTAGAAGCTTGCCAGGATTTCAAGCTCTGGAAGCATAGATAGGCCGTCAAAAAGCCGCAAATACTAGCCTGTGTGACCCGTATGGCTTCCAAGCTCGCCAGCTCCGCCCTCAACGCGAGATAGCCAAAGCCGCAGGCAGAGGCGATGGAGTACACCCCCATTAACAGAAATCTCTTTCTAGTCGCCTTAGCTAACGTCTTTTTAAGGTGGAAAAAGGATGTAACCCACGAAAGGGCTGCTAGGGAGCGAATCAGTAGAAGTACACCCATTATCCACCGCCTCACGCGTGCATCCTCGATTCCGTCGAATGAACTGCGGTGAATAACGACAAAAGCGTCGACATAATCGTCGAACCGAACTATGCACAGAACTAAGCCAAGTACGGAAAGCATGAGAACGAACGCAACAACCGCCAGGAACATTCCTTCGACCTTATCCCCTAGGTTGTCCCCGGACTTCTGTGTTTGATCACTAGACATTTCCCAAACCTCACATCTCGCCGCCTTGTGCTCGAGGCGCCTTTCAGCCGCCAGCGAAACAATCTAGGACATCGATTCCAAAATTTAAGCACATTTCACGTTACATACCGTAAACTATCATTGACACTCTGACAAGCGACTCCTATTTTGGGCTTTGTAAATTTGGCATACCTTCCACATTGAGGAGATTTCATGAACCGATTGCGAATGGAAAGAATTAAAGCGATAGTTTTCACTGCTTTGACGCTTATTACATTGTTGGCAATGATGGCCGTGCAATCCCCTTCCCTAGCCTGGATACCCGTCGTGTTGGGTGGAGCCTCCGCTTGGTTTTGGTGGAAGGTGGATTATCTCTCCAAGCAGGGCGAAGATTAAAACCAAAACGCGCTTAGGTTCTCTCCCCTTATGGCGAAGAACCTAAGCGCTTTGGTGCAGCTAAAGCTTTAAAGCCTGATACTGCAAAATCCCTCTACCCAGTGCTTTAGCCCAACTCGGGCAGAGTCGGGAGGTGATACTTACGCAGGAGCGCGTTAATCTGCGGGATGGAAGCCTTCAGTTGCGGCAGTGCTAGTCCAATGAGGCCAGCCACCCCTGCGATGCCAAGGATTGCTCCTAAGATGGCAGGCTTCGAACTCGTACTAGAGCTCAACGCGGAGCCATCCGTGGCAGGTTGCGCGGTAGCGGCCGGCTTGCCATCGTTGTGTGCACGGGCGGTAAGCCACTGGTCCTTGCCCAGGACGCCCTGAGTCAGGCGGGTCTCGCCGATCCAGCCATACCACGGGTCTTGTGGGCGCTGGTTGTCAAAGCCACCACCCATGACCCACTGCAGGTCGCGCGGGAGGAGCCCCTCGGCGCCTACGGCATTGCGCAGGATGGGCGCGCCGTTGATGAACATTTCGACGCTATCGCGTTCGGGATCATTGACCACGGCGATATGCATCCACTCGTCTTTGGGAACCTCGTGGGACCACACGGTAGAGCCGCTTCCCTGCTTCGGCTCCGCCCACCAGCGCAGCTCGCGGAGGTTAGAGATACCGAACATGACGGTTGGGTCCGTGTCCTCGGAGCCGTCTACCAGTTTATTGATGGCAGAGTCACGGCTGAGCGCACTTCCCCAACCATGCTGTGCGCCGTTGAAATCCTCCGGAATCTTGACAAAGGATTCGAAGGTATATCCCTTGGTGGTATCGACGCTATTGGCAGCCGCGCCCTTATCGGTACGGAACTCGGCATTGCCAACTTTGCCGGCAGGGTCAGACCAGAAGAGGGAGCCGGCATCAGAGGACAACGGGTGATGGTCGGTGCTATAGGTCACCCTGTCTCCGAGCATGGCGCCAGCGCGATGCAGGTCGCTGCCAGAATCGCTGGCAATATCGGGGATGGTGGTGCCACGGCCGGCAACCGCGCCATCGACAAGCGCATGCCCATCCTTGTCCCGCGCTTCGCCCGGGCGCCAGTGGAATACCGTGTGGTCGTTTGTGGCAAAATCGTCCGCACCCTTAGGAAGCTCGTCCTCCGCAATGGTGTAGGGCCTATAGCCCTCAGCGGCGATGTCGCGGGCGCGTTGCGCTAGGTCCGGCTGGTGCCCCTCACCCACGGTGAATTCCGGCGCGAAAGAGGAAAAACGCTGTTCAAAATCGAACGGAATGCTATAGCTATCGCCCTTATCATCCAAGGTGAGCTTATCGAACTGCGTGAGCCCCTCATGCGGCTTTTGCGCCACCCACGGCGAAAGCGCGGTCATCTCCAGCTGCTTGCCCGTAAGGTCAAACTCGAGCACGCCCAATAAGCCATTGCCACCCTGGTAGGCCATCTGATAGTCCTGCAAGATGGAAACGACGTCATGTCCGGCATCGTTCTTGTCTACGCGGTACCCGGCGCCGTGGTGGTGGCCGCCCATCACAAGAAAGATCTGGTCATTGCTTTTGATGAACTTATCCCACAATCCCTTGCCATAGTCATCGGAATAGAAGACGTTTCCTTCACCATCGATATTGAGCGCCTCATGAGTGGTCACAATGACCGGAAGGTCTGGATGCTTATCAATGATGCCTTGCGCCCAGGCAATAGCCTTCTCATCAGCGCGCCAGCCCAGGGCTAGATTGAGATATTTCTGGCCTTCAGCTTCAAAGATATGTGCCTCGGAATCATTATTGACCGCGGTGTAGCGCTCTTGAAAAGTCTCCGGGTTGGCGGCCTTAGCGCGGTCGGCGCTAAACCACTTGTCATACGGGTGGGCTTCCGCACCTTCCACGTCCATATCGTGGTTGCCTGGCAGGATCGAATAGTTCAAGTCCGAATCGTCGAGGACCTGCATGGCCTTATCAGCCACCTGCCATTCGCCCTCCACGTTCCACTGGTCTACAACATCACCCAGGTGGGTGACGAAGTCCATGTTCAACTCGTCTTGATGGTCCACTAACCATTGGGTTTGCGCCAAGTAGGGTTCGCTGCCGTAGCGAGCTTGGGCCAGGTTGCCGGTCTCTGGGGTGGAATAGCGCGAATAGAACTGGGTATCCGGCAGTACACCGATGCTAAAACGAGAGCCTTCGCTTGGCGACGCCCCCTCCGCAGCACTTGCTGCCGGCACAAAAATGAGGTTTCCCACCACCGCGGTGACAGTCACCGCGGGCAGGACAAAACGATTCTTCATAGAGAGTCCTTGGTCACTGAAAAGGAATGTTTGCACGGGAGAAAGACGGGAATACGCAGGAAATAGTAGGCAGTCAATCTTTCAGTTAGTTGACACCTACGTAAACACCAGACTGAATAATGGGAAACTTATAGTTTCTTCCATATAGAACAGCCCTGACTGCGGGAGGCCGCGCCTACCATGCCCCAAACTGCATAGTTGCACTGAAGTGTATTATTCTGACAGAATATTCATGAACGAGGATTCGCCTCAATGATTGTTTCACCTCTACGGTCAGAGAAATCACGTCCCTTTCCGTGACGGATAACCAATCGCCTTTCAATGAAAGATATGCATCACTATTAACAGCGGTCCACATGGCCACCACCGGGAAGCACTTTCTCCCCGCCCGCCTAGGCCAGTCGCCCGCCACTCCAGCCCTCTCCCAGGTAGATTTTAAATTTATGCAATACATTTTGAACGCTATCCGCGGTGCCCTCATCGGCATGGCCGAACTTGTGCCCGGAATCTCCGGTGGCACCGTGGCGCTCATCGTGGGTATTTATGAACGCGCAGTCCACAATGCCAATGACCTCATCTCTGGTCGCTTCAAGAGAGTCGAGTGGAGCTTCCTTGTCTCCGTAGCAGTCGGCATGTTTATCGCAGTCTTCGCAATGTCCACCGTGCTATCTAACTTCGTGGAAAATCACGTATCCGCGTCCGGGGCACTATTTTTGGGCATGGTCGCCGTGTCTATTTTCGTACCACTGTCTATGCTGTCCAAGCAGGAGCGGTTGCGCCCTTCTTCCATCATTGCGTTTGTGATCGCCACTATTGCCATCTTCTTTATCACCGGCTTTACTTCCGAGCCGCATGAGAATCCCAGCCTTATCGTGGTTTTCTTTGCCGCCGCCATTGCTGTGTGCGCACTCATCCTGCCGGGCATTTCCGGCTCGCTCATCTTGTTGACCATGGGGCTGTACCAACCCATCATCGGCGCTGTATCGGATCGAGATCTTGGCACCATAGCCGTCTTTGCGCTGGGTGCCTTGTGCGGCCTCGCCGCGTTTATCAAGGTCTTGAACTTCTTACTGGATCATCACCGAGCCCCTACGCTGATGGCCATGGCAGGTTTCATGCTCGGTTCTTTGCGTGCACTGTGGCCGTGGGGTGCTGACCAGGATGCCTCCAGCGGCATTATCATCGGCATGTTCATCCTCGGCGCTCTTATCGTTTCCGCGTTCATTTTCATTGACCTGAAGAAAGCTCGCGCCATAGATGAAAGGACGGCGCAGAAATAATGCCGCGCACGTTTTCTCGCCGCGCTACAATTGCCGCGGTCCTTATCCCAACTTTGGGTTTAAGCGCTTGCGTCACCAACGAGGAAGATTCCACTCCAGAGGGCTGGGAAGAACCCCACACCTCTGTAGTACCGGAGATTGCCGCCATGTATGACGACAATGATGGCGTCCTCACCGCTGGCACTAACCCGCCCTACGCGCCATTTCAGCTTAAGGATTCCCACGGAGCCCTCCAAGGCGTCGAGCTTGACCTAGCCCGCGCTGTAGCAGGTGTCTTGGGCCTCGACTTCCAGCCCTTGGAGCAGGACTTCTCCATGATCTTGCCGGCCGTGCAATCGGGCCAGATCGATATGGGTGTCTCCGGTTTTACGGATAACCCAGACCGCCGGAATGAATTCGACTTTGTAGACCACCTCTACGCCGGTATCCAGTGGGCCGAGCGCGTGGACGGGCCTAGGAAGGTCGACCCCGATAACCCCTGCGGATTGACAGTCGCAGTGCAGCGCACAACGGTCTCCGAAACCGATGATGTTCGCCCTAAGCAAGAAGCTTGTAATGGCGATCTCACCGTCTTGTCTTATGACACCGGGGATAACGCCGCGCTGGCCGTCCTGATGGGGCGCGCGGATGCCCTGTCTGCGGACTCCCCGGTCACAGCGTGGGCGGTCAATCGCTCTGAGGGAAAAATGCAGCAGGTAGGCGATATGTTCCAAGCCTCGCCGTATGGCTTCGCAGTTCCTAAAGATTCCGATTTGGGCAAGGCATCGGCCGCAGCGCTGCAGCACCTCATCGAAACCGGCGAGTATGCAGAAATTTTGTCCCGCTGGGGCATCGAGGATGGATTAATAGACCAGGCAATGATTAATGAAAGGCCGATCAATGGTTAATGAGAATGCGGCGACGCCGGCTACGGCCAAGCCTAAAGAAGAACCCGCGCAGATCGAGGCCCGCCCGCTGCGCCATCCATGGCGCTGGGTCTTCGCTGGTCTACTCATCGTGCTGGGAGTGTGGTTCATCATTGCCTCCGCCCGCAACGAGGCTTTTGGCTGGGGAACCTATTTCCAGTACCTCTTTGATAAGCGCATCGCGCTCGCTTCCCTGCACACCATCGCCATCACTATTTTGTCGATGATCATCGGCGTTATCGGTGGTGCCGTGCTTGCGGTCATGCGCATGTCACCTAACCCGGTGCTGCGCGCCGTGTCCTGGATTTTCCTCTGGGTATTCCGTGGCACGCCGATTTATGTCCAGCTGGTGTTTTGGGGTCTGCTCTCTGCCATCTACCAGTCCATCAACCTAGGCTTTACCGAGGTGTCTTTGCAGACCATCCTCACCAACGCCTTCTTCCTTGCGGTGATGGGCCTAGGACTTAATGAAGCGGCCTATATGGCTGAGATTGTGCGCTCGGGCATCACTTCCGTTCCAGAGGGCCAAAAGGAGGCCTCCAAGGCACTCGGCATGTCGTGGTGGATGACCATGCGCCGCACCGTCCTTCCGCAGGCCATGCGCATTATCATTCCGCCTACGGGCAATGAGTTTATTTCCTTGCTCAAGACCTCTTCCCTCGTGGTGGCCATTCCTTATACAGAGGAGATCTTCGGCCGTACCACGGATATTTCCGCCGCCCTTTTCCAGCCCATCCCGCTACTATTAGTCGCGGCTTCTTGGTACCTCGTGGTTACTTCCCTACTTATGGTGGGTCAGTACTTCTTGGAGCGCCGCTTTGAGCGCGGTGCAACCCGCGAACTCACCGGCCGCCAGCTTGCTGCTCTTGCCGATGCTGAAGGAACCATTCCCCGCAACGTATCCGTGATTTCGGAGGCTCAAAAATAATGGCTACTCCCATGATTTCTGCCCAGAACGTCCACAAGTCCTTCGGGCAGCTTGAAGTCCTCAAAGGCATTAACCTCGAGGTCCAAGCCGGCGAGGTGGCCTGCCTATTAGGACCTTCGGGGTCCGGCAAGTCTACCTTCCTGCGCTGCGTTAACCACTTGGACAAAGCAACGGCCGGGCGCTTATACGTCGACGGCGAGCTGATTGGCTACCGCGAGAAAAACGGCACCCTCTATGAGATCAGCGAAAAGGAAGCCGCCGAGCAGCGCTCCGATATCGGCATGGTCTTTCAATCCTTCAATCTCTTCCCCCACCGGACGGTGATTGAAAACATCATTGAGGCACCGGTGCAGGTGAAGAAAATCCCAGAGGAAACCGCCCGCGCCCGCGCCATGGAGTTGCTCGAGGATGTTGGCTTAGCCTCCAAGGCCAATAATTACCCCGTACAGCTCTCCGGCGGCCAGCAGCAGCGCGTTGCCATCGCTCGTGCGGTAGCCATGGATCCTAAGCTCATGCTTTTCGACGAACCCACGTCAGCCCTTGACCCAGAGCTTGTCGGCGAAGTACTACACGTAATGAAGGATCTCGCGGCCGAGGGCATGACCATGCTCGTAGTCACCCATGAGATGGGTTTTGCCCGCGAGGTGGCAGATAAAGTCTTCTTCATGGACGGCGGCGTGGTCATCGAGTCTGGTAGCCCCGCTGAAGTGCTGGATAATCCGCAACAGCCACGTACCAAGGACTTTTTGGCCAATCTACTCTAAGCCCATAGCACATGATTGACTGTGCAAAGACCCGTCAGCTTCTGTCTCTGCAGAGGCGACGGGCCTTGTTCATGGTGGAGGTGTTTAACCGAGGCTCACCAGGCCGCGAACCAATGCGCTCGCTGCGCCCAGTCCGGCAACACTAAGCGAGAGCACGCGGGCTTTCTCCCGGGGCACACGCTGCGCGATGCGGGTGCCGGCCCAAATCCCGACGAACATTCCCATAACTCCGGCGGGCCACATTACCCAGGGCAAACCATCAAAGTGTGCCGCCCCCGTAAGCGTCTTTGTCATGACAGAAAAGAATCCGCCTACGACAAAAATGGGTTGCAGCGTAGCTGCGTACACTTGCTGAGGCCACTTTGCCGCTTGCGCGTAGACGGTAATAACTGGGCCTGCCACACCGGCCAAGGTATTGGTAAAGCCGCCGAGGATGCCCGCGGAAATAGCTGGGCCTTTGCCTTCCATTGCCGGGACAAACTTCTTGCCAAAGGTCACTACCGTCAGCGCGGCCAAAAGCGCAAGGCCCACAACGACCATAAGACCTGCTGTATCCATGCGCCTAATGAGCAGCGCCGCGGCCAAGGAACCAATCACCATGACCGGGGCTATGAGTCCAAATTTCTTCCAGCTGACATTCTCGCGCACGGAATAAGTGGTCAGCACCGCATTAATGCAGGCTAAAACGTTGATGACCAAGATTCCTTCTACCGGGCCCATAATCAGCATGAGAATAGGACCGCCGATGAGACCGAGGCCCATTCCAGATACTCGCTGGAGGGTCGAGCCTACGACCACAACGAGAAAAATGACCAGTGCTAGGCTCACTTTCGGTATTTCTCCTTTACCGCACGGCCTACGGCTTCAGGAAACATGCCGGTCACGTCCCCGCCAAACTTCGCCACCTGCTTACACAGTGAGGAACTGATATAGCCGTATTTTTCGTCCGTGAGCAGAAAGACGGTATCAATGCCGGAAAGGCGCCGATTCATCTGCGCCATAGGCAGCTCATATTCATAATCTAGGGAGCTGCGCAGCCCTTTCACCAAAACATCCACCCCATGCTCAGTGGTGTAGTCCACCAAAAGCCCAGAGCAGTAGTCCACCTTGATGGAGGAATCCACGCTCTGGCGAATTAGTTCCATACGCTCATCCACGCTAAAGAGCCCGGAGGGTTTGTCAGGATTACCGGTTACCAATACGGTGACCTCATCAAACATTTGCTTAGCGCGGTTAATGATGTCGACGTGACCTAAGGTCACGGGGTCGAATGATCCTGGGCACACGGCCTTAGTCATGCTTTTGTCGCTTCCTTTTCTTCAGGGGTTTAGTCTTCGGGTTCCTCGCTGCCAGGGCGGGTATAGACCGCCATATCCATGCGCGCGATGCCAAAGGTACGCTTCTTCAGTTTCTGACCAGTGGGCTCAAAACCTGCAGGCCACGCAGTTGCCGCGGAATCAACGTGGCGCTCAATGACTACCATGGCGTGATCGCAGAGCACCGGTTCAATAGCGGCGATGAGCTCATCTACCTCATCAAAAGCATAGGGCGGGTCCGCCAACACCAGATCGAAGTGCCGCCGCGGGGCACTTCCCAGGTAGGTGCCTACCTTCATCTCTTGCACGCGCACGCCGGGGTGCTTGACGACGCCCATGTTATGCCGAATGATCTTCACCGCATCCGCCGAAGATTCCACTAGTACAATTTCTTCTGCTCCACGGCTAGCTGCCTCAAGGCCGAGTGCGCCGGAACCAGCAAATAGGTCGAGAACCGAAGAACCGGCAAAGCCCCACCGTGCCGCGAGGGATGAAAAAAGCCCTTCACGGGCACGGTCTGCAGTAGGCCGGGTTCCTTCGGCAGGCACCTTAATGGTGCGGCCGCGGGCCTCGCCGGCAATAATGCGCGTCATTTATTTTTCTCCAATCTCCATCAAAAGGTCTCCGGCTACCACGTCCCTCAAGCCAGCGACCACAATGCGGTATGCCTTGTTTAGTCCTGGGCTCGCTACGGAAGCAACTAGTTCCGTGGCGTCGACGATCGCGGGCGCGACGCCGATACCAACGGTGCCTCCCCCATTCACCTGGCAGCGGAAGATGCCTGCAAAGGGGGCAAGGACGTTCATGCTTCTAGGTTAACCTGTCTTAGTTCTTCTCCAAGTATTCCTGTTCGCTTTCACTCAAGTTGCGCGTGAGTTCCTCGGCCAACTCGGGATTGCGCATCACCATTGCGCGGGCATCCGTATGGGTGCGTTCCACAATGTCTTGGTCATCCGCCAGATTTAATAGCCGCAGCGTACGGTGTGTTCCGGACTGCATGGTGCCCAAAATGTCTCCCTCTTGGCGCTGACGCAAGTCGAGCTCGGCCAGCTCAAATCCGGACGAGGTTTGGGCAATCTGATTGATGCGGCGGAAGGACGGAGTGTTATCGCCTGCCATAGTGTGCAGAAGACAGATAGAGGCATTGCCGCCTCGTCCCACACGCCCACGCAGCTGGTGCAACTGGGAGACGCCGAAATGCTCGGCCTCACGGATGAGCATCACCGTGGCATTGGGAACATCCACACCCACCTCGATAACCGTGGTAGAGACCAAGACATCGATCTCTCCCCTAGCAAATGACGTCATAACCTCGTCTTTATTAGGCATCTTTCCATGCAAAATTGCTATGCGCAGCCCCTTAAACGGCCCGTTTTCTAGCTGCTCCGCAAGCTCTAGCACTCCGCCTTTTCCCTCAATGCGCGGGCAGACGATATAAGCCTGGTGGCCGTGTGCCACTTCCTCGCGAATCCGCTCGAGGGCACGCAATACCCAGGTAGGGCGCCACTCAGCTACCACCGCTGACTGAATAGGTTTGCGGCCACCAGGCAGCTCAGTAAGGGTCGATACGGCAAGGTCGCCGAAGACGGTCATCGCGATGGTCCGAGGAATCGGCGTAGCCGTCATCACCAGTACGTGGGGACTTAGTCCCTCGTTAGCCTTCAGTCTCAGGCTATCGCGCTGCTCTACGCCGAACCGGTGCTGCTCATCTACTACCACTAGCCCAAGGTTGAAGAACTCCACTGTGTCTTGGATGATGGCATGGGTTCCAATAATGATGTCTGCATCTCCGGAAACGATATCCAGCAATGCCTGCCGTTTATCCGCAGTGCGCATCGAGCCGGTGAGAAGTACCACCGTGACGCCTTCAGGAACTGCGGTTCCGATGGAGGCAGCGTGCTGGGAAGCCAGCACCTCAGTAGGCGCTAGCAACGCCGCTTGGGTGCCTGCGTCAACAGCCTGCAGCATAGCGCAGGTAGCCACCATGGTTTTGCCCGAGCCGACCTCGCCTTGCAGCAAACGCATCATGGGCAATGGGCGGGCTAGGTCATCTTCAATCTCACTGATAACACGCCGCTGCCCTTGGGTGAGCTCGAAAGGCAAATGGCTTAGCAGTTCTTCGCGGAAGCCGCCTAAGGTTGCCGGCATGGTCGGAGCGGTTCGAGCTTCCGCATCGCGCTGGCGCAATGCCATCACCAAGCCAATTGACAAAGCCTCGTTATATTTAAGCCTTTGGATAGCACGATAAGGCCCTGCCTTACCAGGCTCGTGAATTTCCCGCACCGCTTTATCCAGGCTGATTATCATTTGATAATCCAGTGGCTCTTCGATGGGCGGGGTCTTTGATAGGACGTAGTGAATAGCCCCCATGATGTACCAGGAGGTCACCTTGGACGTGGCTGGGTACACCGGGATCCATTCTCGTTCCAAAAGGAGCTGGTCGAGCCTCCCAAACTGTGAGAGGTTCCGCAATGAGCCGGTGGCCTTGGGCCGATTCTTCTTTCCAGATTCGGCCGCCGGCTGGCGGTAGCCATCCACTTCACCATCGGGACGGCCGAACGCATCGATTTCCACAAAGTCTGGCTGTTGCAGCTGCGGTTGGTTGCGGAAGAATTTGAGCTTGCCGCTCATCATGACGCGCTGTCCGCGATGCAGCATGCGCATGACGTAATTGGCATTGAAAAAAGTCGCCATAATGCTGTCATCGAGCTGCACATTGATGATGGTGGTCTTGCCCCTGTCATGCCGGTTGAAGCCGGTAATAGTCCCGGTAACGGTGACGATATCGCCCTCCGCAGCGTCTCCTAGGCCAACGTCCTTGTTGTGGCGAATATAGTCTCGCGGATAGTGAGCCAAAAGCTCACCGCAGGTCTCATACCCCAACGCCTTGGTAATCTTCGCGGCGTCTTTCGCCGCAAGAACCTCCGTCAACGGTCGGTTGTCCTGCCAGCCGAGCATTGCTACTCCACTCCGATTTCGGTTGCAATATCCGGAACGTTAAGCGCCACCACATCCACATGTAGCTGTTGGCCCAAATCCTCCTCATCTACGTCAAGGGCACTTAAGATGGTGACCTGCTCCCCGCCTTCTGCCAAGAGATCGCGACAGGTGGCGCTGATTGACGCAAGGGTTTCCTGGCTGGGATGAGCTACGCGCATGGAATTGGCTGCATCGCGCATAGCAGCGACCACAGCACCGGTATCTGGGTTATTAGGTTCATTGACAGAGATAGCGGCCAAGGCAGCAACTAGCGACTGTGCAGGCACTACTCGCCCGGCACCAGTCTGCGAACTCAGCCCCGTAACTAGGACAATATCCTCATCTTCGGCCGCAATGGGTTTCTCCGGTGGCACAACGGTAACGCCCGCAGATTCCAAAAGATCGGTAATAGGCCCGGCCGGCGCGGCTGCGTATACTCGGCGAGCAACCGATTCTTCGGCGGCGGGTTCGGTGGGAGCCGGCAGCACCTCAAGGTGCAAATTGGTCACCTTTCCTTTAGCAAAGGCGATTTCAATGACGGCGCCCGCCTGCGGAGAGTGGATATGCACATTAGCGCTGTCCTCGGTAGCGCGAACGATGACCAAGCTATCTCCCATCGGTGCAATTGCCGCCTGCAGCGCGTCGATATCTCCTTCATAGAAAAAGACCACTTCCAGCACGGTGACCTCCTCTGGGGCGGGTAGTCCTGCATGCCCAGTAGTGCCTTCAATCTCCGCGAGAAGGGACTCTAAGAGAATCACGAGGCCGGCCCCGCCAGCATCCACTACTCCAGCCTCCTGCAAGGCTGGCAATTGCGATGGGGTGCGCTCTAGAGCAGTCCGAGCGGCCGAGATTGCGGCGCTGACGATGCCGTGCAAGGTCGCGCCAGGACGCGCCGCGGAGTCGTCGGCGGCTTCCGCTGCTGCACGCAAAACCGTAATAACCGTGCCTTCCACTGGCTCGGCGATGGCTCGGTCTACCAACTCCACGGCCTGCTGCAAAGAACGGGCAAAAACGGAGCCGTCGATAACTGAGTCCACTGTGGACTCCGCTACGCCGCGCAGAACCTGAGACAGTACCATGCCCGAATTTCCGCGTGCCCCACGCACCGCCCCACGCGCGAGGGAATCAGCTACATCGCCACCATTGTCGAGCTCCGCAACCGCTGCTTCCATGGTGTGCGCCATATTTGAACCAGTATCCGAATCTGGTACGGGAAACACATTGAGGGCGTTAATTTCCTCGCGGCGATGGGTTAATTCCCCCACGGCGCGGGTAGCCCAATTGCGCAGACCGCAGGAATCCAGCGTGCTGGGATATGACATGCGCAATAGTTTACAAGCGCCAGTCTATTTCCTGCGCGCCTTGGTCCCGCAAAAGGGCGTTTGCCCGGGAAAAGGGCCTAGAACCGAAAAAGCCACGGCTGGCAGAAAGCGGTGAGGGGTGTGGAGACTTGATGCACGGGACGTCGGGAAGAAAGCGCTCACACGCTTGCGCATCGCGGCCCCAGAGGATCGCCACCATGGGGCTGCGGTTGAGCGCGCGGATGGCAGCCTCGGTGATTTCTTCCCATCCGATGCGACGGTGCGAGCCTGCTTGGCCTGGGGCTACGGTCAGCACCCTGTTAAGTAGCAATACGCCTTGGTCAGCCCAAGCACTCAAATCGCCGTCCTCTCGGCCGTTGATCCCCACATCATCGTGAAGTTCACGGTAAATATTGACCAAAGAACGCGGGGGCTTCACGCCGGGGCGAGTAGAAAAGGCCATGCCCATGGCATGCCCTGGGGTGGGATACGGGTCTTGGCCCACGATGAGCACACGGACCTCATCCAGTGGCATGCGCAGCGCGCGACAAACATCCTCAGCTGGGGGCAGATATTCCTGGCCCTCAAGGGCGTGAGAAATCCGTGGCCATTGCTCTTCTATTACCGGCGCCAGCACCGGCTCCCATGAAGGGTGATAGGTGGGGTGCATATTTAAAAGCTTCGCCAGCCTTTCTGATAGTTCGGTGTCTTTCCTCCCACCGTAACCCCGCAGCCCCGAGTTACGGTGCCAATTTTCCGGAATCCGGAGGGGGTGTCTTTCGCGGTCGTGCCTATTAATGTGTGGTCTTCACCGCCGCTTAGCACCCATTCCCACGGGTCACGGTCCACAAGGTCTGCGGCCTGGCACAGCAAATCTTCTGGCTGCAAAGCCTGCGGATCCAAATCCATATGCACGCAAGAGTGTTCAGACATCGTGGTGCAGTCTTGGATCAAGCCGTCGGAGTTATCCGTCATGGCGGTAACCCCAGCGGCGCGGGCAATGACACCGCGGCCGGGATTGAGCCAGGGTGCGCAATGGGCGTCAATAAGCGGCTGGAGGTGCTCGTACCCAGCGGGGAGCTGTCGGCCGAAGCGCTCTAACAAGGCCAAGCCGGCGGCCGAGTGGCCAATCTTGCCATGCGCTACCACGTGCTGGCCTGCCCGCGCACCGTCCAAGGTCAGGGCAGGAAGGCTGCCGCCGAGGAAACCCACGGCCGAAATGTTGATGACCAAAAGATCAGACTTCGTGAGGTCACCGCCCACCAACTCGGCATTATAGAAAGAGCTATGCTCCGCAATGCCCTCAGCGATGCCCCGCACAAAGGACACTGGGGTATCACCTGGCGCGGCGATGGCTAAAAGGGCAGCAACGGGTCGCGCCCCCATGGCTTCAACATCGGCGAAGTTGCGCAAGATAGCTTTCTTACCAATCTCGCGCGGGGTAGACCACTCGCGCAGGAAATGACGCCCCTCCACCATCAAATCCGTGGCTGCCACGGTGCGGGAATTCGGTGGTGCGCTAGGCAATACCGCCGCGTCATCTCCGTTGAGCCTGCTCGAGGCCACAGAGGTAATTTCCCGAATGGCGTTGCGTTCTCCCACCTCTGCGAGAGTCTGAGTTAAGTTCACCAGCGTCCTTTCGATACTATGAGCCCTTATGACATCCCAATTTAACCGCACCGCGATCTTCATTTCACTTGGGTTGTCCATAGTGATGGTTCTGGCGGTCCTCTTCGGCGCAAAGTACGTATTCAATAACATCGCCAAAGCACCCGTGGCGGTCTCCCCCGTGGAATCCAAGGAAGCAGATTCACAAGCCTGCCATAGCTTTATCGACTCCCTGCCGGATAAAGTCATGGATAAGCCGCGCGCAGACATTGCCGAGCCTGTGCCCTCCGGTGTCGCTGCATGGGCAGCTAACTCTGAGGATAAGGTCACCGTGCGCTGCGGCGTGGACATGCCTTTCCAGTACACCGAGTATGCCCAGACCCAAGACCTAGAGGGAGAAAAGTGGTACAAAGTGCGCGATGCCACGCCGGGATCCAACCTAACCACCTGGTATGCGGCGCAGCGCTTCCCTATCGTCGCCGTTACTGCCCCCACCGACGCCGAGCCGGGCGAGCTTAACGACGCCCTCTCAGCACTCAAAGAAAAGCCTGCCCCCGCTCATAAGGCTCCGCTCAAGGAGCTCAAGGCGGGCGATGACCAAAGGTGCGCCGATATAGAAAAGGCCCTGCCTGATTCGGTGGCCGAAGGCTACCACCGCCGCGAGGTTGCGGAGAAGAATACCTTTGTGTGGAGCGCCGATGGCCGCGAAGACATCGTGGCCCGTTGCGGTGTGGCCAAGCCCGAAAACTATCGTGCTGGGGTCAAGCTGCAGCAAGTCAACGAGATTCCGTGGTTCGAGGACACCACCTTGGCCCATGGCACCACAGCCGGCACGTGGTTCGCCCTGGGCCGCGACAACTACCTAGCACTGCACGCCCCACAGGATGCCGCGCAAGCGGCACTGGTGGAGATTGGCGGTGTGCTTGCCAAGCACACCGCTGAAAAGTAGAAAGTACTCCGTCCCTACTTTGCTAGCGCCTGCTCAATGAGAGCCTCAAGCAAAGCGGGGTACTCCACACCCGAAGCGGCGAGCACCTGGGGATACATCGAAATCGGGGTAAAGCCCGGCAGAGTATTGATTTCATTGATGTACACGGAATCTTCGGTAACGAAGAAATCCACCCGGGATAGGCCCTCACAATTTAGGGCCTCGAATGCGCGAACAGCCATGTCGCGCAGCTTCTCGGTCAACTCAGGCGTGAAAGGCGCAGGGATTTCCGCGGTAACCACATTATCGAGGTACTTTGTGTCAAAGCCATAAAAGCCCTCGTCAGAATCATCAATGCCCGCCAGCAGTGCTGGAGCAGACGCCAACAGTGTGCCGTCGGCATAGTGCAAAACACCGATTTCTACCTCTTGGCCTACGATTTCTGGCTCCACCAGGATTTTCTCGTCGTCTTCTAGAGCAAGGTCAACGGCTGCGGGGAATTCTTCCCAGCTATTCACTTTGGATACGCCGATTGATGATCCGCCCCGGGCGGGCTTTACAAAGACGGGCAACCCTAGGTGCTGCTTTTCTTCCTCGCTGAGCTCGGTACGACCCTTCAGAATGACCTCGGGCGCTACGGGCAGGCCTGCCGCTGCCAGCACCTTTTTGGTAAATTCCTTATCCATGCCCACCGAGGAAGCCAATACGCCCGGCCCGACATAGGGCAGGCCGGAGAGCTCAAAGAGACCTTGGACGGTGCCGTCTTCACCAAAGGGCCCGTGCAGGATGGGAAATACCACATCAACCTCAGCAAAGAGCGTGCCATCGGTGACGTTATGGAACTGGCCCCTGGCATTAGGATCCAGGGAAAGCGTTAGTTCCGCCCCTCGCCTGACTTCTGGCATGACACCATTGACAATCTCTAGTCCCTCAGTGGTGCCGGGCGTCCACGTGCCATCGCGGGTGATGCCGATAGGCACCACCTCGAATCTTTCAGGATCGAGGTGATTCATGATCGCACCTGCAGAGACGCAGGATACGGAGTGCTCGGTGCTACGGCCGCCGTAGACAACGGCCACGCGGGTCTTTTCAGTCATGCCCGCAGATTTTACCCTTGACCTACTCCGACTTCTTGGACCGACCCATCAGAGCGATGATCATATCTTCCACCGCCATGCCCTCGTAGCAGACACCATAAACCGCGTGGGTAATCGGCATCTCTACGTCTGCCTGCTGGGCTAGGCGGTAGATAGAATCACAGGAGTAGACGCCCTCCGCAACCTGCCCGTTAGTGGCGGCCTTGGCCTCTTCAATGGTGCCGCCTTGGCCCAAGCGATAGCCAAAAGTACGGTTGCGCGACAATGTCGAGGTACATGTTGCCACCAAGTCACCCAAGCCAGCCAAGCCGGAGAAGGTAAATGGATCCGCCCCCAACTCCACGCCGAGGCGGGTAATTTCTGCCAAACCGCGGGTAATGATGGTGGCCATGGTGTTATTGCCTAATCCCTTGCCAGAGGCGATACCGCAGGCTAATGCGATGACGTTTTTGCAGGCGCCGCCGATTTCCGCACCAATAACATCGGTATTGGTATACGGGCGCAAGTACGGCGCGGCCACCGCCGCCTGGACGCGCTTTGCGCGATCTTCATCTGGGCAGGCGATTACTGTGGCGGCCACTTGGCCTGAGGCAATCTCTTTAGCCAGGTTCGGGCCAGAAAGTACCGCCACGCGGTCAGCTGGCACTCCCGCCGCATCCATGATGACCTCGCTCATGCGCTTGAGCGTGGTGGTCTCCACACCCTTGGAAATGGAGACCAAGGTCGCGTTTTGAGGCAGATGCGGGGCCCACTTTTCCACGTTGCCGCGCAAGGTTTGGGAGGGAACGCCGAATACGACGACCTCGGCACATGACAATGCTTCCACTTCATCGTGAGTCGCCCGCACAGCCGCCGGTAGGCGGGTATCCGGCAAGTAGTCCGGATTAGTGTGGGTCTCGTTGATAGCCTGCGCCAACTCTGCGCGGCGGGCCCACAGGCGGACATCATTTCCGGCATCCGCAAAGACCTTGGCCAAGGTAGTGCCCCAAGAACCGGCACCCATCACCGCAACATTAACCATGGTGTCTCCTCCAAACGTGCAAAGCTATAACCTCAACTTTAAAGCATGTCTGTCCGACCGTGTGGCAGGGATGCACACCGCGCCTAACCCGTGGGACAATGGGCGCTTAGACGTTGTTTAAAGAAGCCAATTACTGTGGAAAGGCCCCGTGGAGGCAGACGATGCCCAATATTAAAAAGATGCACGAAACCGACAAGGATCAACAGCACGAGGAATTCATTTCCGGTCGCCATCAAGAAATCCCGGTAGATCCAGCCAAAGAATTCCACCGCACTACCCTTGCCGCCGGCGCCGTTATCTGGCGTGGTTCTCCGCAGGAACCGGAAATCGCGCTAATCCACCGTCCCCATTACGATGATTGGTCCCTGCCCAAAGGCAAGGTCGATCCCGGTGAGTCGCTGCCCACCACAGCAGCACGGGAAATCCTGGAAGAGACCGGATTCAGCGTCCGGCTAGGCAAGCTCATTGGCAAGGTAACCTATCCGGTCCAGGGGCGGACCAAGGTCGTCTACTACTGGGTCGCTAAGTATTTGGGCGGCACCTATTCCGCCAATAGTGAGACCGATGAGTTGCGCTGGCTGCCTATCGACGAGGCGCAAAATCTCTTGTCCTACGACGTAGATACCGCAGTGGTGGCTAAAGCCGCCAAACGCCTGCGCATCGCACCGGCCACGCGCGTTCTTTATGTCCGCCACGCCCACGCGCATGAAAGCGCCAGCTGGGAAGGCGATGATAACCTGCGGCCGCTCGATAAGAAGGGGCGTCGCCAAGCAGAGATGCTGGTGCCGATGCTGAGTGCCTTCCACCCCACCGCGATTTACTCGGCCTTGCCCCAGCGCTGCCAGCAGACGGCTGCCCCGCTTGCCGACGAACTGGGCAAGGACATCTCCATCAATAAGAACTTTGGCGACGAGGCTTGGGAAAACGACCCAGAAGCAGCCAAGAAAGCCTTCCGCCGCGTGGTAAACGAAGGCGGGGTGCCCGTTATTGTCAGCCAAGGCGGCACCATCCCCGGCATCATCGAGGACCTCGCCCCAAAGTTCCTCAAAAAGCCGGTGGACAAGCTGAAGTTCAAGAAGTCTTCTGTTTGGGTCCTGTCTTTCAACAATGGCGAGCTCACCGGCGCCGATTATCTGGCTAGCCCACTGCCGGTGCGCTAGTTTCCTGGTTCCTCGCCGACCAACAATTAAGGCCCTGCCTTCCATCTCATGCGGTGGACGAGCAGGGCCTTATTTGCGCAACTATCGTGCGGCTGCGGGGTTTTCTAACCGCGCAAGCCGAGCGTGCGACGGACGAAGAGGACCAAAATGAGGGTGTTCAGTGCTGGGTACACAAACATGCCGACTAGGGTAAAGCTCAACACTGCGTACAGGACGGCACTCAGGACGACTACCAAGATGGTCACTCCGACATTCTTCTTCGCTACCTCGATGGAAGCCCCAAAGGTCTCGCCAACGGATAGCTCAGGACGTACGGCCTTAACAGCCGGCATCCAAGTAAAGAAGAAGGCGGCGAAGAGTCCCGGAATAATCAGGAGAACGAAGCCCAGGGAAATAACCAGCCACGAAAGCACATTCACCGCCATGAGACCGGCGACATTTTTAAAGCTCAGAAAGTCCTTTATCTCCAGCATCCCGGTATCAACCTGTTTATTAGCAGCCTTGTACCAGGTGCTAATGGACCAAATAAACACTAGGAACATGGCGATAATAGCTAAGAACATTACCGCAATTAACCCACCAGTAAGTGCGGCATCGGAACCCGAGCCACTATTGGCTAGGGCATCAATGGA
Organism: Corynebacterium sp. KPL4072; assembly: GCF_037908395.1. NCBI lineage: Bacteria > Bacillati > Actinomycetota > Actinomycetes > Mycobacteriales > Corynebacteriaceae > Corynebacterium > Corynebacterium sp. KPL4072. The sequence goes on along the minus strand of NZ_JBBMGE010000004.1, from coordinate 181,082 downwards.
TGTACCGCTGCCTGCTAGGACGAGGGTCAACAGCAAATAGAGAATGGAGACAATTACGATCTGCACCAGTGGACCGAAAATCCACTGCGCCCAACCGCGGCCGAAGTAGCGGAAGCTATCCGCGAGTACCTGAATGGCGTCTACGTCACGACCAAAAAGGGAATCTTCTCCGTGGTCGGTGCTTCCGGCGTATCCGGGTTGCCCGAACTGTTGCTGACCGTACTGCTGCCCGTAGCCTGGTTGGCCGTTCGCGCCGTTTCCGTACGGCGCAGATTCACTGGCAGGTCCGGGAGTACCTGGACCATTGTTTCCTGAATTAAAGGAATCATTATTCGAATAGGGATTGCTCATAGTTCTAAAGCTAGGGGCATACCCTGTTACAGGAAACTGGAGCTGGCGATTGTTACCCTTACGTTACCAATCTGTACCCCCACGGCTCCCCCAAGGTTTGTACTCAAGACTCATACCCAAACGCACGGCACCCCCACCGCCCCTTCTTTAAAAAGGACTGTAGGGGTGTTGGCGCAAGTTCATCCCCAACCGCGCTCCCATTTATGGGGCGATAACAGAGGGCTTAAAGCCGGGGCGTCGCTTTTCATAGTCAGCAATATCGTCCTCGTTACGGAGGGTGATACCAATGTCATCGAGTCCCTCCATCAACCGCCAACGGGTGTAGTCATCGATATCAAAGCGGTAGGTATTTTCTCCCACCGTGACCGTTCGCGCCTCCAAGTCAACGGTGACCTGGGTTTCTCCTGACTCCAGCTGCTTCCAGATAAGCTCGATGTCCTCTTGTTCCATCAAACCGGTAAGAAGGCCGGACTTTCCTGCGTTACCGCGGAAGATATCTGCAAAGCGGGAAGAAAACACGGCACGGAATCCATATTCACTCAACGCCCATACTGCATGTTCCCGGGAGGAACCGGTGCCAAAGTCTCTTCCTGCAAAAAGCACCGACCCATTTTTAAATTGCTCTTGGTTAAGCACGAAGCTTTCTTCGGAGCGCCAATTAGAAAACAGCCCTTCAGAAAAGCCTGTACGCTTAACCGACTTCAGGTAGCGCGCCGGAATGATTTGATCAGTATCCACGTTAGTAACGCGCAGCGGTACGCCAGTTCCGGTATGGGTTATAAATTTCTCCATTATCAATGCCTTTCTTAGCGCTTAATTTAAGTCAGCAGGGCTAGACAGGTATCCGGTCACGGCTGTAGCGGCAGCCACCTGGGGCGAGACTAGGTGTGTGCGCCCACCTGGGCCTTGTCGGCCTTCGAAATTGCGGTTGGAGGTTGAAGCTGAGCGCTCTCCCGGCGCTAGTTGGTCTGGATTCATTCCTAGGCACATCGAGCAACCAGCGGTACGCCATTCGGCGCCGAACTGGCGGAAGATCTCATCTAAGCCTTCTTCCTCTGCTTGGGCCTTGACAGCTGCTGAAGACGGCACTACCAGCATCCGCGTATCTTCGGCGATGGTGCGGCCCTTGACCACACCGGCAGCGGCGCGCAAATCTTCAATGCGAGCGTTGGTGCATGAGCCGACGAATACGGTATCTATTTTGATATCGCGCAGCGGAGTCCCCGGCTGCAGGTCCATATACTGGAGGGCCTTTTCTACAGTGGCCTTTTCATTGTCGTCACCGCAGTCTTCTGGATCTGGAACACTCTCCCCTAATGGCAGACCTTGTCCAGGATTGGTTCCCCACGTAACAAACGGGGTCAAGGCAGAACCATCAATCTCAACGACGGTATCGAATTCCGCCCCCTCGTCGGTGGGAAGCGTCTTCCAATAGTGAACCGCAGCATCCCAGTCCGCCCCGCTGGGAGCAAACTCGCGTCCCTTCACATAATCAAAAGTTGTCTCATCTGGGGCGACCATGCCGGCGCGGGCTCCTGCCTCAATAGACATATTGCAGATGGTCATGCGCTCTTCCATGGACATCTTGCGGATCGCCTCACCCCGGTACTCAATGATGTGACCTTGCCCGCCGCCGGTACCAATTTTGGCGATTATGGCCAAGATGAGATCTTTGGCGGAGACTCCCTCTTGCAATTCGCCCGTCACCTCAATCGCCATCGTTTTAAAAGGCTTCAAGGAAAGCGTCTGCGTGGCCATGACGTGCTCCACCTCAGAGGTGCCGATGCCCATTGCGATTGAGCCAAAGGCACCATGGGTGGAGGTATGCGAGTCGCCGCAGACAATGGTCATACCTGGCTGGGTGATACCCAATTGTGGGCCAACTGTATGGACAATGCCTTGCTGTGCATCTCCCATGGAATGCAAGCGCACGCCAAATTCCTCGCAGTTCTTACGCAGGGTCGATACCTGGGTGCGAGAAACCTCATCCTTGATTTCCAAGAGGTTGCCAGACTTAATGCCTTGCGTGGGCACGTTATGGTCCTCGGTTGCCAAGTGCAGTTCAGGGTGGCGCAGTGTGCGCCCAGCCAGCCGCAGACCATCAAAGGCCTGTGGACTGGTAACTTCATGTAGTAGCTGAAAGTCAATAAAGATGAGGTCTGGTGCCCCAGCATCACCGCGTTGGACGACGTGATCGCGCCACACTTTTTCCGCCAATGTCAGCTTCTGGTTCATAAACATCTCTCCACACTTGAAATCTCATAATTTGGGACGTAGATTTCATTGTATGGGAGAGTATAACGCAGTTTCCGGAATTAAAGTGTTGGATCGAGCAATGGCCATCATGATGGCCGCCGCCAACCACCCCTCCACCCTCAACGAACTATGTGAAACCACGGGCCTACCTCGGGCGACGGCACACCGGCTAGCCACCGCACTGGAAGCGCACCGCATCCTCGTTCGCACCCCCGAAGGAAAGTGGAAGGCCGGTCCAGCCCTCCCTGGCAACCGTGACCACCTACTGGAAGTGGCGGGTCCAATTATGGAGAAGCTGCGCGAAGACACCGGCGAGTCCATCCAACTTTACGAAGTCACTGGAAATACCCGCACCTGTATTGCCACTAGGGAACCCGAGTCTGGCCTTCATAATGTCGTCCCCGTCGGACGCCAGCTACCACTTAGCTCCGGCTCCGCAGCGCGCATCATTGCCGCCTATGTAGATGTCAATATCGAAGACGCCTCGTTTACTCTCCAGGACATCGAAGCAGCAAGAAGCCAAGGGTATTCGGAGTCCATTGAAGAACGCGAAGCCGGGCTAGCCTCTATTTCTGCACCGGTTTTCGACGAAGCCGGAACTTTCCTGGCAGTTTTGTCCATTTCCGGATCTGTCGAGCGCTTCCAGCCATCACCCGCCCAAAAGTACGCGGATACCCTCACGGCAGCCGCTCGCGAATTGAGCAGCCAGCTTTAAGCTGCCCCTCGCCCCCACCATGCCCGTCTCTACCCAATCCTTGCAGAGACGGGCATTGCCTTTTTCTACTCATTTAAAAAAATTTGAGGAAACTCGCCGCCAGCTATTGAAACCAAACTGAAAATACGATTTAATGAAAATACGTTGAAAACAACGGGGGGCTAATCCCCGCCAGAAAGGACCAGTCATCATGACCCACACCACCCACGAGAACCACACCCACACCCACGGCGCCGATTGCGGCCACGTATCCTTCCCACACGGCGACCACACCGACTACCTCCACGAAGGTCATATCCACCGTGAGCACGATGGCCACTGGGACGAGTGCGAGACCACCGAGCACGTAGAAGCCGAGGCTCACACCGACCACACTCATGGTGAAGGCTGCGGCCACGTAGCAATCCCGCACGGCGACCATGTGGACTACCTGCACGACGGCCACCGCCACGCCGCACACGGCGATCACTACGACGAGCACTAGTTGCAGCTCGAGGCTTAGCCCCTCATTATGCGCCGCCTCGGCCCTTCACCTTGTGGGTCCCGGCGGCCATTTCTATGTCTACCCTTCCGCTAAAGAGCGCCCCGAAATTCACACCAGAAACATATCTGCGAGCTCGACAGGACACACTCTCTCATTTCTGTTAAAACTGACAGTCAGACTATTAGTTCTTTCCGGTTGGGTGCTACGGTTCTTCGAGTGATTACTAGTTGGAAGATTTTTCTCCAAGATTTTGTCCGCTTGTGGCGGACCCCGCAGGTCTGGGTGATCCTTATTGGTTTGATGATCACCCCAGCCCTGTATTCCTGGGTAAACATCTCCGGTTTCTGGGATCCCTACGGAAACACAGAACACATCAAGGTCGCCGTTGTAAATGAGGACAAGGGCGCCACCTCGGAGATGACCGGCCACTTAGACGTCGGCGGACAAATGATTGACAAGCTGCATGATAACGACAGGCTTGGCTGGCAATTCATGGACAGGCAAGAAGCCGAGGACGCCGTTAAGAAGGGCGACGTATTCGCCTCGGTAATAGTGCCCGAGGACTTCTCGGCCGATTTCGTCAGCCTGTTTAAAGGTACGTATTCTCAGCCCACGCTCGAATACCACGTTAACGAAAAGCTCAATGCAATCGCGCCGAAGATTACTGATACCGGTGCTTCGACTCTGGATACCACTATTAGCACTACTTTCAATGAGCAAGTGGCGGATTCAGTGGCGACGGAGCTTAAAAATTCCGGTGGTGATTTAAGCCAGAAGATTAACCGTACCGCGGGCGATACCGCGGATTCTTTTTCGGAAACCGCAGACACTGTAGCCAACTCGCGCAGCCAGTTGGCCGACGTTCACGCCACCATCGATGACGCACGCCCGACTATCGCGCAAGCCCGCGAATCACTCGGCACGGTCCAACAGACCGTCGATGACGCGCAGACCGCGTTGAACGAAGTTAATTCCATTACCGCTGAGGTCCAGCGCGAGGTCACTTCCTTCTCCGATGACGCCACGGCCGCTTATGTGGAAGGAACGACCGCGTTGGCAGACGGCACTGCTTCTGCCAACGCTACCGTGGGCTCGGTATCTGGCAAGCTACGCGGTGCCCTCACTCGCGTCGATGCCGCTTCTGCTGGCGCAGCAGGCATCGTTGGTGAAGCGGATCGGGCTATTGACCAGCTCGATAAGCTCGCCTCATCTCCAGCCCTGCCCCCGCAGGTTTCCCAGCAGATTAAAGATCAGGTGGGAGATTTGCGTGAACGCAATAATCAGAACCGCGCAGTCCTCGGTGACTTGGACTCTCTCAACAGCGATACCAACGACACCATCGATTCGCTCAATAAGACAACGAGCTTGCTGGATAAGATGGCTGCCCAAACGCGCGATGACTCCCACGCGCTGCGCGATAATGTAGCCGAGGGCATGCCCAAGCTCAATGCCGCGCTTTCCGACGTCACAGCTACCACCGGAAAACTTTCCGCCTCGCTCGAAAGCCAAAAGGCACTGGTGGGCCAGACCGATGGGCTCTTAGGCGGCGTCGACAAGCAGCTCAACCAAGCCCAACAGGTGGTCGAGCGCTTTTCTGTAGACCTCGATGGCATTGAACAGGGACTCCGGGCCTCCCGCAGCGATGTGCTGGCGTTGAGTAATACCGCCAATAACAATTCCATCCTGCAGTCAGTCAAGGGCCTCAATACCGACGAGGTTTCCTCCTTCCTTGCCTCCCCTGCGGAGATGGAAAGCCACGCAGTCTTCCCGGTGAAGCACTATGGCTCCGGCATGTCCTCCCTATTTATCAACCTCACGTTGTGGATCGGCGCTTTCATGCTGCTCATCATCTTCCGCGCTGAGGTAGACCCGCAGGGCCGCAAGAACCTCACCATCACCAAGGCGTACTTTGCCCGCTTCCTTCTACTCTCCTTCTTTGCCATCGCCCAGGCGCTCATCGTGTCCATCGGCAACCTTGCGATTGGAGTAGAGCATGCCAATGCAGTGGCTTATGTCGGTACCGCAGTCATCATCGGCCTGTGCTATCTGAGCATTACCTATAGCTTGGTGTCTACGTTTGGCCACGTGGGCCGAGGCATCGCGGTGGTCTTTGCCTTCATCCAGATTCCTGGCGCTTCCGGCCTCTACCCGATTGAGATGACGCCAGATTTCTTCCGTGCGGTACACCCGTTCCTCCCCTTTACATACGGCATTGACGCCATGCGAGAAACCGTCGGAGGTTTCTACGGTAACCATTACGCACATGACCTCTGCGCCCTCATCGGCATGGCTGCGATTGCTTACCTCGTCGGTTCGGTGATGCGCCGCGGCTTGTCCAACGTCAACATGTTGGTCAACGACGAACTGCGCAAGGGGGGTTTGGTTATCAACGAACAGGTCCACCTTGTAGGAAGCCGCTACCGTTTCACCGATCTCCTCTATGCCTTGAACGACCGCGAGGCTTATCAACAAAGCCTTGAGAATAAGTGGGGCATGGCGCGCAGGAACTACTCTCAGTTGATGAAAATCACCGTGGCGGTGGGCCTGGCGCTGGTTGTCGCTTTGGGTATCTACTCACGCATTAACCCTGGAGAAAAGGCCATCATCTTCGGCCTGGCCTGCCTGGTTACGCTCATCGCGGTGGGTGTTATCTGTTCCCTCGAGTACGTCAAGCAGAGCATCGCACATGATAACCGCCTGGCGGATCTTAGCGACGAGGAAATCCAGGAGCACCTCGAGCACCAGCAGGAACATCCAAACCGCTACCTCCTGGAAGATTTGGACGAGGAATCCGCACCTGCTGATACCACCGAGACCAAAGAAATACCCGCCGTTGAAGGCGATGACTCCGGAAAGGGCGGCGAGTAAGTCATGAAAAACATTCTGACCATCCTCCGCGATGACCTCCACGCCATTCGCACCAATGTAATGACCGCAGTCATTATCTTCGGTCTTGCTATCATTCCGTTGCTTTTTACCTCCTTCAACGTGCTGGCCAGCTGGGATCCTTTTGCCAATACCAACCAGCTCAAGATTGCTGTTGCCAGCGAAGATGAGGGACACGAAAGCGACCTAGCCTCATTGAAGCTTAATTTGGGCGATGAGGTGCTCTCGCAGCTCAGCCGCAATCACGATATTGATTGGGTCATTACCGACAGCGCCGATGCGGTCGAGGGAACAAAATCCGGTGAATACTATGCTGGCATCGTCCTGCCAAAGGACTTCAGCGCAGATCTGCTTACCTTTTATGTAGAAGGAACCGAGCCCAGCAAGCTCAATCTCTATACCAATGAGAAGAAGAACGCGCTGTCTACCAACATCACACAAAAGAGTGCGGACGGCGTCATTCAAAAAATCGACGAGTCCTTCACCCGCGTGGTATCTAACGTTGGTCTCGGCGTCGTATCCGATTTAGATAAATACCTCAACGAGGACGACACCCAGACGGCACTCAATAACCTTCACAACCGCATCAATAACGTCAGCACTCGCCTCGATGCGGCTTCAGGCACTGTAGGTGCCCTAAGCAATCTTGTCGATTCCACCCTCCCGCTTACGCAGGCAGCGGATAATATCCTCGCCGAGGCCGGCCGCCAGGCCACGGAGACGGACAATGCCCAAGGCGAGAACCCCATCGACATTCTGCGCTCCACCCTCAATGACTCTGCAGGTTCACTAGACGCTTCCTTGGCGGCTACAACACAAAGCTACGATGCGCTTTCTGCCCAGATGGATGAGTTGCTCAATAACGCAAGTAACGCCACCGCACAAACGGCGCAGACCTACCGCAGCGCAGCTGAACGTGTAGATGAGCAAACGAGCGCCTTTGAGGGCGTACGCGCTTCCATCAAGGAGCAAGCCGATAAAGCGGCGCTGCCGGCTCCAGTCGCTGGCGGCTATAAGGCGTTGATGGGCCAGATTGATGCTTCTATCGCCCAGAGCAACGCGCTACATGATTCGTTGGTTTCGACCGCCGATGATATTGAGCAGGGCCGTGGTACCTCGCAAGAATCGCGCCAGCGCACCAAGGATGCCATCGCCAATGCGAAGCACGCCGCAGAGAAGGCGCGCACTTCCTATAACGAGAACCTCAAGCCCCAGCTGGATCAGCTCAACCAAAGCGTCTCTGTAGTGGCCGGCGATATTGATGCTGTTAAGCAGGACATAGCTGGTATTCGCGACTCGGTTTCTCAAGATAACGAGTCCCCACAGCAAAGCCTAGCCCGCGCCCGCGATACTACTGCTAGCCTTGCCGGCACCCTGCGAGAGCAAAGCGGCCGTTTCGCGGACATGGGACGCAAGATCGACGAGGTTCGCCATGGCGGCGACCTAAGCAAACTGGCCGATATCGTTGGCTCTGACCCAGAGCTACTCGCCTCCCGCATTGCTGCTCCTGTGGCTGTGGACCGTGAACCGGTCTATCCTGTGGCCGCCTTCGGCGTAGGCATGACACCGTTCTACCTCACCTTGTCGCTGTGGGTAGGTGCCCTCCTAGCGTGCGTGCTGGTCCATACCAACGCCGAACGCAAGTACTTGCGAAAAGACGAGAACGGCAAGTACGACGAAAGCGATTTCACCCGTGGCCAGGCATTCTTCGGTCGCTTTGCCACGCTCGCGTTGGTCGGTCTGGCTCAAGCCACCTTGGTGGTGCTTAGCCTCATTTTCTTCGTCCAAATCGAGCCTGCACACCCGTTCATGCTCATGTTCGCAGCATGGGTAGTCTCGCTAGTATTCATGTTGATCATTTACTCACTGGTCATCACACTCGATAGTGCCGGCAAGGCCTTGGCGGTATTGTTGCTTGTGATACAAGTGTCTGGTTCCGGCGGCGCCTACCCGTTGCCATTGCTGACTGAATGGTTCCAGAACGTCAGCCCTTGGCTGCCAGCTACTTATGCTATCGATGCCTTCCGCAGCGCCATTGCGGGCATCTACCATGGCGATATTTGGCGTGAGCTGGGCATGCTGCTGCTGTTTACCATCCCGGCATTGCTCGTCGGGCTCCTTATCCGCCGCGCCATGGACGCCTATCATAAGCGCCTACAAAAGGCGATTAAGAAGACGAAGGTGATGGCATAGCCAGCGCTTGGCGACGCCCTCCTTACACAGCCCAGCGAGCCGTTTCACGGCCCGTTGGGCTTCTTCCTTGCTGCGGTCTAGCGCAGGGCGCAGCTGACCACTCAGAACTCACTGTAGGGAGGTGCAACGCCGCCTGCTGCACTGTTTAGGGCGCTCGACGAGAATCGAGCGAGAATTGAAGAATGCAGGCGCCTGAAAGGCCGACTTATATGCCCCAACAGTCTCAAGGAATGCGCTTTGGGAACTAGGGAAAACAAAAGCTGCGAGCCATGAGGCTCGCAGCTTGGTAGTGGTACCCCGTACGGGATTTGAACCCGTGTTACCGGCGTGAGAGGCCGGCGTCCTAGGCCGCTAGACGAACGGGGCGCGTTCGCAGCAAGCACACACTGTGCGTTGCGGACTTGTTAAGAGTAAACGATGGGTTAACCGAGCACAAATCGCACGCTTAGGGGCGGTTTTGAGGGCGGAGGCTAGGAAAACGAAAAGGGTCCCGAGTCTTTACTGCAGTGAGGGTTCTTCGTGGCCGGGGTGCGGATCGAATCAGTGGTTATTCCGCAAGCAATCTGTGGATAGTCCGTGGCCGAGAACGCTGTGCTAGTAGGACTCGGGATGGCGCTGTGCGTCGAAGTGCATATACTGCAGGCTCCTATACTTCGTACAAATGTTAGTGGGAAGGAAGTTGTGGATTATAGCGTTACTACCTGGCTATGCTTTCGGCCTGTGCGCCTTCGCTGTGGTGCGTTTCGATTTCTGTCACCCGCTCTCCTTTCTGTCTGTTTTCTGCTGTACTTGCAGTCTATGCCTGTACTTGCAGGACTGGAAGGGGTTCGCGCAAGTTCGCAGTGGTCTTAACCCTGGTCTTACCGGCGGCGCGTCGCTGCCTGCGCGAAAGCTACCAATGGTCCGGGGTTAGGTTATATCCAGTCCCCCATGCTTGACCACATCTCCACGTGGCCTTTAGACGACACCTCACAATCGATACCTCCCCCCCTTTAAGCCCCGATAAGATACCGCCTCGGATATGAAAAATCCTCCAGCACTAAGCTGGAGGTCTTTGTACCCCGTACGGGATTTGAACCCGTGTTACCGGCGTGAGAGGCCGGCGTCCTAGGCCGCTAGACGAACGGGGCATAGAACTAGTGAGCCTGCCATTAAAGCATTTTCACTGCTGGCCTACCAGGACTCGAACCTAGAATGGCGGTACCAGAAACCGCTGTGTTGCCAATTACACCATAGGCCATTTGCTGACTCGCTAGGGAAGCTAACTGCCTTTCAGCCGTTCTCCCTTGCTCGCTGCAACGTGTAATAACTATAATGATCTTCGCGTAAACTGCCAAATCGCCAGCGCATAACGCTTTTTCAGCCCATAAAGGCGGCATTAAAAATGCGGTGAATGACAGTGCTGTAGTTCAGCCGTCATCCACCGCGCTAACGCGAGAGGAGTTCTTAATCCCAGCGTTGACTGCAGCGCTTGCCGCAGCGTTACCTACTGCGCCGCCGGGACGTAGGGAGTCACCTCGCGTGCGGCACGCAGGCGGGCCAAGGTAGATTCCTTACCCAGCAGCTCCATGGACTCAAAGAGCGGTGGGGAAACCTGGGCACCAGAAATAGCTACGCGCAGCGCACCATAAGCCTTACGAGGCTTCAGCTCTAGGTCTTCAATAAGCGCCTGGGAAAGGGCCGCCTCGATATTCTCGGTCTTCCACTCGGCAACGCCTTCGAGGGTTTCAATACCTACCTCCAGAGGCTGCACGGCCTCTTCCTTGAGGTTCTTCTTCGCTGCCTTCTCATCGAGTTGAAGTTCCGCATCTGGGGTAACCAAGAAGCTCATGAGGCCATAAGCATCGGAAAGCGTCTTGATACGGGTCTGTACCAGATCTGCCGCGAAGGCAAATTTCTCGCCGTCATAGTCGGCCGGGAAGTCGGTGTATTCCGTCAGGTAGTTGCGCAGACGGAAGGCAAACTCTTCTGGTTCCAGCTGGCGGATATGGTCGGCATTGATAGCCTCGAGCTTCTTCTGATCAAAGCGGGCCGGATTCCCCAGCACATCGTGGACATCAAAGTTCTTCACCAAATCTTCCATGCTGAAAATATCCTGGTCTGCAGACAGCGACCACCCTAGCAGGGAGAGATAGTTAAGCATGCCCTCCGGGATAATGCCATTATCACGGTGGTTGAACAGGTTGGACTGCGGATCACGCTTAGAGAGCTTCTTATTACCCTCGCCCATCACGAACGGTAGGTGACCAAACTCTGGAGTGAACTCGGCAATGCCGATCTTCTGCAGGGCGTCGTAAAGCGCGAGCTGCCGCGGAGTAGAAGACAGCAGATCTTCACCGCGCAGCACATGGGTGATGCGCATTAGGGCATCATCCACCGGGTTAACCAGGGTGTAGAGCGGCGCACCGTTGGAACGAGCAACCACGTAATCCGGCTGGGTTTCAGACTTGAAGGTCATTTCCCCGCGGACCAAGTCAGTCCAGGTCCAGTCCTGATCCGGCATGCGTAGGCGCCACACCGGCTTGCGGCCTTCGGCCTCAAAAGCGTCGATCTGCTCCTGGGTGAGATCACGGTCAAAGTTGTCATAGCCCAACTTCGGGTCACGGCCAGCCGCCTTGTGGCGCTCCTCTACCTCTTGGGCGGTGGAATATGCCGGGTAGACAAAGCCACCTTCGATGAGCTTGTCTAGGACTTCCTTGTAGATGTCCATGCGCTGGGACTGACGGTAAGGCTCGTGCGGGCCACCAACATTGATGCCCTCATCCCAGCCCAGCCCGAGCCAGGTCAGGGAATCAATGATGGCCTGGTAGGACTCTTCAGAGTCACGGGCGGCATCGGTGTCCTCGATGCGAAATACCAGCTTTCCGCCGGTATGACGGGCGTAGGCCCAGTTGAATAGTGCGGTGCGCACCATGCCTACGTGCGGTGTGCCGGTTGGGGATGGACAGAATCTAACGCGTACTTCAGTCATGCCCACCATCGTAGTGGAGCCGCCGATTCCAGTCCGCACCAGCCCAGGCGCCCCTGAAACCTGCCCGGCGCGTAGCGGTTTGCAGTTTATTCCTACACGCAAATTGGGGTAATTGGAAACAGGTTTCACTACAAAACCACAGGTCAATGAAACTGACTTCCATTAGGGCTAACAGGTTATGGGAATCATTTTCTATAGTTTCTGGTGAACTTGTGAGAACTGTAGAAAGGCCTTCCCAACTGTGGCTTCCCCACGCACCCGTTTCCTTGCCACGCTGAGCACGTTGGCGCTAATCACTCCCGCCACGGCTGTCGCGGGCCCGGATGATGGCAAGCACATCGCTACCAATACCCACGTTGACTCCCCCAAGTCTTTCTGGGAGAACAACGATTTCGTCCTGAAATCCGAGTTTGGCGGTCAAGAGCCCCCGATAGCCGACACCGTTGCCTGGGTGGGCAAGGGCTACAGCGCCACGGATAACAGCAACCAGTATCTCTATACGCTTCCGGCAAACGGGACCCAAGACTACATTGGGGCACCTGGTACAACCTACTACACAGCGCCGCACCAAGTATCCGGCAATACTTCACCCATTTGGCTGGGCTTTGGCGCCGATACCTCCTTGCCCACGGACAAATTCCGTGACGGGGTCGCGTTCCTTGATTTGCTCAGCGTCGATGGCCCCGGCGAGGTAGAGCTTTTTACCAATAAAGATGATGAGGCCGGCACCCAGCTGCACCGCATGCTCGGTTCCTTCCCGGATTCGCCGCACTCTGCTTACCTTGTTGCCGGCACGCATACGCACAACTCCACGCTGTTTACCAAGCCCGGACGATACCGCCTGACCTACCGCACTAGTGCGCGCGGAAGGGACGGCCAGCTCATAGCCAATGAGCCACAGACCACCACCATCCAAGTGGGCGGGCAGAAACCCAAAGAAGAAAAGACGCCGAGCCTCAAGGAACGCTTCGCACAATCCGCAGCCGGTAACGCCGCTGCTGCAGGCTACAGCCTGCGCATGGCGCCGAAGTCCAATCCCGAAAAAGACGGTGATGACAAGCTCACCACCATCTCTTTCGATGCCAAGAACAAGGCGCAAGGCACCCTTACGCTGCTTATCGACGGCTACTTCCTCACCGACCTTCCCGTTAAGGATGGGCATGCTCAGTGGGACGAATACATGGGCCCCGACCCTTCCCAGGTGCAGGCTGTATTTACCTCAGAGGGTGATGCCCCACGCTGGATATCCCAACCTCTTGACTTCCAACCCGGTAAATCCAGCCACACCGATTCTTCTGCCGCCGCTGATACGTGGCAGGAAACCTCCCAGCCGCGCCAGCTTGCCCCCACCCAGGAAACCGAGCTAAAGGAACTGGGCTACACCATCCGCATGCGCAAGCAGGGCGATGGCGGCACCAAGATCGTGGTGGATACCGAAGATAAAAACTTCAACGGCCTACTCACCGGCGGGCTCTATGACACCAAAGGGGCGAAATACCCCACCGTGGATCTGGAAACCCCTATTACTAATGGCCACGGCGAGGTCTCCTTTGATGAGGGCGAGTACTTCAAGGGCTATTTTGCCAAGGTTGACCTCTTCCCCCATTCCACTCTGAAGGCCGGACATGCCAGCAGCGTAATCACCGAGTCCTTTGCTTTCGGCGAAAATTATGAAGTCAATGGGAAGTTTTCTACTTCCACTGACGAACCGGAGACTACTCCCGGCGAGCAAGGTACTCCGTCTTCAGCGCCGCAGCCAGGCACCGGAAAACCGCAAACCGGCAATGCACAATGCAGCGACAAGTACCTATTAGACCGTGGGCATGTAGATATCAAGGCCCAGCCTGCCGAGGGAGGCTTTGCAACCGTTCTGCGCGATGACACGGCGCAGGTAGACAAGAAATCTGTTGACCGCAAACTCGATGACGTTGTACTCGGTGTACACGATAATGCTCTTACCCCACGCAATAAGAAGCTCGAGGGCAAGGAGTTTGATTTTCTAGGAAAGCCCGGTGAGCGCTTCTATCACCTGCCGCAAACCCAGGACCAAAACATCATTTGGCCAGGCTATAACACCCAGGATCTGGACTATTCCTTAACCAAGGACAATGCCGTCAACCTCAACTTGAAGCCCACCTCCACGCCGGACGGCGCCGAGTGGGGCGCATTCATCGATGGCACCCATGGTAAGGGCTTTTCGGTCCTCGCCAATTCAGCGGCTAAAGACTACACCATCGAAACCAACTTTCCGGCCCATACCCATACGCACTGGGCCTTTTCCAAGCCTGGCTTGTACACCTTTGAGGCCACCTATACAGCCACGGGCACAGACGGCAAGGAGCTAAAGTCCGCGCCCCAAACCCTCACCTTTGCCGTGGGCGATAAGACGTTGGATTCCTGTTCCTTCCGCGCGCCGGGCACCACTGGGAGCGGAGAGCCCAGCGAAAGTCCAACGGATAGGCCTTCCGCGGAGCCTTCCCAGAAGCCTTCCACCCAACCATCCACCCCAGATACGCCGGACAAGCCAGCTCACCCCGGTAGGCCAGAAGAGCCGACAGGTTCCTCATTTAGCCCGTGGAGCCTGGTCCTCCCAGCGGTTCTCGTGGTGGTTTTCAAGGCCTTTTATAACTTCTTCCGCGATAACGAGGACCTCATCCGCAAACGCTTCGGCCTCAACTTCTAAGCCTCTTCTACCCCACCAACTAGACGGGAAACCACAATGCATCATTCACCCTCCTTTGCCCCTCGGCGCGTCCCGCTGCGGCGCCGATTCATTCACGTATTCGCCGCCGTCTTTGCCACAGCACTGGCCTTCTTCTCCCCCGCCGCGGCACTTGCCTTTGATGAGGTCTTCGACTCTGGCCACGTAGACGCCTTTTATGTCACGGCCCCAGATGGTCAGCTACACCTATCGATGAAGGAAGACATCACTGGATCGAGCGTTCCACGCTCTGGCGATGATGTGGTGCTCAAGGTTGTGGAGGACGCTTGGTCCGATGCCACCGAGGCCGTGCCGGAGATCGGCCAGCCCACCTATTTCCTGCCGCAGACCCAGGATCAACGCATCATTTGGCCGGGCTGGGATACCCAGCCTGCACGCGATGGCGGCTTTGACAACGTTGACCTAGAATTCGCCGAAGTTTCCGGCCCGGGTTCTGTTTATGTCTTTGAGACCAGCGGCTTTGGCGATGTGAAGACGGTGACCGATTCCGGCTCAATGGAGCTCACCAGCGGCGAGGTCATCAACCAGCCCAATCCTGCTCACCGGCACGTCAACTGGGCCTTTAGCGAGGCCGGCACGTACACCATGACGGTGCAAGCCCATTCCAACGGCGAATCCAGCAATGCTGTGACCTACACCTGGGAGGTGGGCGACGGCGGCGATGCATCCGCAGCCGATCGATCAGCTGATACCGGCGAGGTTAGCAATGACCAAGAAGCTACGAGCACCCCGCGTTCAGCAGACAAGGGCGGCGCTGCAGCCGCAGATAAATCCGGTGCAGCTACGGATAAAGAGTGCACCCCGGGTATGACGCCGCAAATCAAGGACGATACTGTCTCTCCTTCCCAGTGGCGCGATGCTGATGGCGCTACCTTTTATCTCTCCGATAAATCCAGCGTCGATCTGCCCCAAGAGGTAGGCCCAGTGCCAGCTGGTCAGGCGTGGATGATTGGTTCTACCCAGGTCGATGGCGTGCCGTGGCTCGGTGCTAATACCCAAAGTCCGACCATGCGCGAGAATATCCCTGGCGATGTCACCTGGGAGTTAGCAGGCTTCAAGGGCCCTGGCCCGATGATGGTCTACTCCCAGGGCGGACTGGGAAAGATTGTGGGCGATGAGTGGTTCCGAGGCAATGCCGATGCGGCGGAGGGCACCTATTCGATTGCCCCCAATACGCACGTGCACCCCAACTGGGTCTTTGGTGCGCAGGGCACCTATGACGTCACCATCCGCCAGGTGGCCAAGACCGATGAGGGCAAGCAAGTCGCCGGCGAAGCGACACTTCACTTCGTGGTCGGCGGCGACAAGCCGGCGGAAGCCTTTGACAACGGGCACTTCGACTTAGGCGCTGCGGTAAATCCGGAGGGCGGAGACTGCGGGGATGGTGCTGCGGCAGGTGGGGCGTCGGCAAGCGCTGGTGGCTCTACCACAAGCACCGGAACAAGCACTGGCCAGGCCGCGCAGGCCCCTAGCAAGGGCGGTTCTTTAACCAATACGGGGACTCCCATTGTTCCCTTTGGCATCGGAGCACTGGGCTTGGGCATGCTTTTCCTCGGCCTGGGCATTGCCCGCCTAGCTGTAGCTAAGGCAGCGGACTAATGGCGCGTGCGCTTTCCCATAGACGCAGGCTTCGGACCATAGGCGCGCTGCTGGGCTCCTGCCTGCTGGCCACTGGTTGTGCCCCCTCGGCCGCGTTGGATGCTGGAGACGGAGAGAAATTCACCGTGGTGGCCACCACCCCGATCCTCGCGGATCTCGCGCGCAACATTGCGGGAGAAGATGCCCGCGTACAAAGCCTTATCCCCAGTGGAAAAGATCCGCATACCTTTGAGCCAACGCTGCGCACGGTCCGCGATGTTGCCAATGCCGATTTGGCGCTGAGCAATGGCTACTTGCTGGAGCCGCAGTCTCTCATCGATACGCTGCACGAATCCACCGATGCCCCCGTGGTGGAAGTGGCCGATGCTGCCTCCACCCGCGGTGCCACTCTCGTGCCGCTGGTAGAAGATGTCTCGCTCGAGGCAATTTGGCTGGGCCTGCGTATCAGCGGCGCACAACAGCGCTCTTCTGGAGTGGATTTCCGCATGGTCTCTGCCGACGGACCAGGTAACGTCGCGGCCTATGTGGTCTCTACCTTCGGCACCCCGGAGGTCCTTTTTAACTCGGCCGATGGCATCGATGAAAAAGAAGACTCAGTGACCCTGCCGGCCAACGCCCACACGCACGTCTCTTGGGGGTTTTCCCAGCCAGGCATCTATCACCTCGGGTTCCAAGCAGAGGGCACCGACGTCCAACACCTCACTGTGGCCGTGGGAGTAAACCCACCTAAAGGCATGCAAGTGATAGATTCCGGACACCTGGATATTGCAGGTGACCTAGCCAAGCACAGCATTGACTTGCGCGATCAGGACAAGCGTTTCGACCCTGCCACCACCGTGGTGTCCATCCCCTCTTCAGTGCTGCAGCCCATTCCGCCTGATCCTGCCTACCGCTTCCTGGGCAGGCCGGGCGCGGATGCCTACCTATTGCCGCAGGCGGTCCTAGGTAAGCACATCCACGGCGAGGTGGACCCGCACCTATGGCACAACGTGGACAACGCCATCGCCTACGTCGATGTCATTGCCGAGGAAATGGCGCAAGCAGATCCTTCCCACGGGGCGTCCTACCGCCAACGGGCGGAGGCCTACACCCAGCGCTTGCGGAATACGGATACCTATGTTGACCGCGCCATTTCTTCTATCCCTAAAGAAAACCGGCACCTCGTGACGACCCACCACGGCTACGCCTATCTGGAGCAAGGATATGACATGTCGGTGGCCGGCTTCGTCACTCCCAATCCGGCCATCGAGCCTTCCCCACGCGAAGTCATTTCCTTGCGCCGCACGCTGGAGAACCTACATCTGCCAGCGGTGTTTGTAGAACCCGTGCAGCAGGCAGGCGCCGAGACATTGAAGCAGGCTGCCGCGGAGCAAGGCGTGGAGCTGTGCCCCATCTACGGCGACACGTTCGATGACACCGTCAGCTCCTACATCGAACTTATGAAATTTAACGCTGATTCCCTTCAGCGCTGCCTCACCCCCACCCCCACCGATGGAGATAAAAATGCTTAAATTCGCTACTCGTACCGCCACCCGCACCGCCGCCTGCGTCCTTACTGCAGGCCTGGCATTTTCTACCAGTCCTGCTTGGGCGGGCGACCTCGCCCAGGTAGTCGGTGCCGATGAACACGTTGCCCCACAAGGCCAGGAAAAGGTCATCGATACCGGTCACGTAGACGTTGGTGCCCTGCTTGATGGCACGGATTCTGAGCTTATGGCCCGCGATGATGCCGGCGATAAGCCAGTCTGGCGTCACCTGGATGACCTCGTGTTTTCCGTGGGCGATAAGGCACAACAAACCCTTCCCGATACAGATGACTTTGGCTTCGTTGGCGCTGAATCCGGCGATAAGGTCTGGGTAGTTCCCCAAACCGAACAAGTCGGTGTTCCCTGGCTGGGGTGGAATACCCAGGCGCCCTCACTTGTCGACGCCGCCGATCGTGGAGTCACCATGGAATTTCTCGGCCATTCCGGGCCAGGCGATTTCTCCCTCTTCCTGCAAAACGGCGGCTTCGAAGCGCCACAGCTCTTGTGGTCCACCGCGCAGAAGAGCGACGAGGACTTCTGGGTAGACCTCAATACCCACACCCACGCCAACTGGACGTTTACGGAGCCAGGCACCCATCAGGTAGGCATCAGGGTAAAGGGCAAGACCAAGGACGGTGCCGATTTCAGCACCGATGGCGTACTCACCTTCGCCGTGGGCGATGATGCCGACGTCCAAGCGGCCCAGGACACCACCTGGAATCCAGACGATGCCCAAGCCGCAGGCTCCTCTATTCCCACCTGGGTCTTTGTCCTCGCCGGTGTCGGCGCCGTAGTACTGCTACTGGCCCTGGGACTCGCCCTGCGTTCAGCCAAGCGGGGCGATAACCGTGGCTAAACCGCTTATTTCCGTTGCTGATCTCAACGTCTCGCTCTCGCACCGCAGCGTCATCACCGATGCCAACCTCACTGTCTGCCCGGGCGAATTCATCGGGCTCCTCGGGCCCAATGGTGCTGGTAAGACCACCCTCATGCGCGCGATTTTAGGGCTCATTCCTTCCTCCGGAACTCGCAGCATCTCCGGCACTGTGGGGTATGTTCCCCAGCGCCACGAGGTGGAATGGGGCTTTCCCATCAATGTCTATCGCACCGTTCTCAGCGGCCGCACCGGCCTAATCGGCTGGCTCAAGCGACCGCGCGCCACGGACCACGCCGCGGCGGCAGAGGCGCTTCGTTTGGTTCACATGGAAGAATTTTCCACCCGCCCCATCGAAGAACTCTCCGGTGGTCAACGCCAGCGCGTGCTCATCGCCCGGGCACTCGCCACACAACCACACGTGCTGCTGCTCGATGAGCCCTTTACCGGGCTAGATGCGCCCAATACCGAATCACTCCTCGAGCTTTTTGAAGAGCTTTCCCACCGCGGCACCTCCATCATTATGTCCACTCATAACCTTTCTGAAGCCGCACATTCCTGCCACCGCCTCATTCTTTTTAACGGCACCGTGGTAGCCGATGATTCCGCTTCGCGCCTTCTTCGCCAGACGGATCCGTGGACGCACACCTTTGGCGTGCGTGCCGGTTCGCCTTTGCTTTCTTCCATTGGAGTCTCCGCATGATAGAAATTTCCTTCCTCGATTTCCTGCGCGACCTGGTTAATCCCCACCTTGACTTCCTCGCTCGCGCGGTAGGCATCTCCTTGCTGGCGGCCATCGTGTGCGGCGTCATCGGCTGCTATGTCGTGCTGCGCGGCATGGCCTTTATTGGCGATGCCGTCTCCCACGCGGTATTTCCTGGCCTAGCCATTGCCTTCGCCCTGCAAGCCTCGGTGCTCGTGGGTGGTGCAGTCGCCGGTGCGGTTGTGGCCTTGCTCATCGCCGCCTTTTCGCAGCGTCGCCACGTACGAGCGGATTCCATCATCGGTATCTTCTTCGCCGCGGCCTTCGCCTTGGGCATGGTGATCATCTCGCGCACCGATGGCTATAGTGCCTCGTTGACAAGCTTCCTCTTCGGCTCACTCACCGGCGTATCCCGCACCGATATCATCATCGCGGCCTGCGTATGTGCCGTGGTTATCGCCATCGTTATAGCCTTTGGCCCCCAGCTCAACGCCACGTGCTTGGACCGGGAAACCGCTCGCGCGATGGGCTTGCCCGTCTTTGTGCTGGATATCATTTTGTACCTGTGCGTCACGGCCGCAGTGGTCATTTCCGTAAGCACGATCGGCAATATCTTGGTCCTCGCACTGCTTATCACTCCGGCCACGACGGCACGCCTACTTAGCGCAAACCTCACGACCATGATGTGGCTATCCGCCCTCATTGGCGCGCTATCTAGCTTCCTCGGTATCTACCTAGCATGGGCCATTGACCTGCCAGCCGGCGCCACCATCGTGCTCACCCTTACCGTAATTTTCTTGGGCGTTTGGGCCATCCACCCACTGCTCGGCGCCCGCAAGCACGCAGGTGCCTCGCTTTCCGACGCCCCACACCCCACCCCACGAAAGGAATCCGTCTCCTCATGAAACCTGTCTGCCGCACCGCGGTGGCCCTTGGCGCCGCCGGACTTATTAGCCTCGGCGCCCTTCCGGGAGCGGGAGTAGAACCCTTCGAGCCCGCCACCGCATATGCCGAAGAATCCACCGAGGAATGCTCTTCCAGCGACTTCGACCTCATCACCAAGGGCCACCAGGACATGGCGCTCAGTGGCGATTCCGGTGATCTCAGCTTCACGGTGAAAGATGATGACAAGGGCATCAAGCATGACTCTGAGTCCTTTGCCATTGAGGTATCTGATGACCTTAAACAACCGCTATCGGAGCTCGGTGATTCTTCCCTGCCCGATGAAGGTTGGATTCTGCCGCAAACGCAAGACCCCGATGCTCCTTGGCTAGGTTTTAATACCCAAGAGCTGTCTCAGGATCTCCTCGCCACTGGAGATACCGCTAACTTGAGCATGGCTATCGCACAGGGCCCCGAAGATGGCCGCATCCTGGCCTACCAGGTGAATCTTGGTGACCCCAAGGTGCTTATGGACACTGCCGATGGCTCTGCCTGGGACTACCCCGGCAACTCCCATTCCCACCCGGCCTTTGCCTTTACCGAGCCGGGTACTTACGCGGTGAGCTTTACCTTCGAGCTTCCCGACGGCTCCCGCCATCACCTCCATGCTGGCTTCCTCGTCGGCGAGCAGGCAGATGCGAAAGATCTATGCGGCGTGGACTATACCGATGCGGACGCTGCTACCGGCAACGGTGGCGACTCAAATAGCCGCCCCAAGCAACTGGAAAAAGACGTCAAAGACGTAGACAAAGCCATCGCCGGGCTAGACAAAGAACTCGACAATACCCTGCAGGAGGGCCAGAAATTCCTAGAAGGTGGCAAGCCACAAGAAGACAAGAAGGGTTCTGACGAGGACAGCGCGGGCAAGCGCCAGCAGCCCTCCCGCACCAAGGAAAAAGACGCTGGGAAGGATGGAGCGCCACATAAGACGCCGTCCACGGGTTCGGCTCACGCCTCTGGTACTACGCGAAAGTCTGGTGCTGGTTCTGGGGCTACGACCCACCATTCGGCTAGCCGTGTCAATGATTCTGCCTCCACTGCGAAATCCGGAAAAAGCGGAGGCGCTGGCACGGGCTCACACCGTTCTGCTTCCACCAGCGGTTCTTCCCACTCGACGGCCAAAAAGTCCACCGGCTCTCGGGACGCAAAGTCCGCAAAGCGTACCAAGGGCAAGGCCGCAGGCACCGCTGGTGCAGAGAGGGTGCCGGATGCCGGCGCTGCGGAAGGCAAAAACACTGGAAATGTACTGACTAATGCCGCTGCGTATACCGCCACCCTGGCTAAAAGCAGCTTCTGGGCGGGCCTTTTAGCCGGACTAGGCGCATTCGCTCTGGTGCTCGGAATCGGCCTGCTGGTCTATGTCCGGTTCTTCCGCAAGAAGAAGGCCCCAGCGCAGCAGCCGGCCGATGATGCCACGGCCCACTTGCCGCGCGTCGACTAGCGCAGTGCTAGTTATCGGCCAACCATAGAACGAGGCCCAGAGGATCTCTCCTCTGGGCCTCATCCGTGGCTAAGAGCCGCTGTTTTATACCCTGGTCTTGGACGAGAGGAAGTCCCAGACCACCTTTGGAGTATCTGGCTGCCAGAACCAGGTGTGGTCCTGCGGAACCTTGACCAGCTGTACGTCCTTCTGGCAACCATTGAAGTTCAGGCGTTCGGAACCGCCAGCCTCTGGAGTCGCCTGGAAGGTCATGTCGCATCGATTGCGTTTCAGGTAGCCGCCAAGCACCGTGCGCACCGGTAAGTAGCCAGCCTCGTGCCGGTCACCGCCTTCATAGGTCATCATCTTGTCATTGACGCCATGCATGATGAGGGTATTCATCGGCGCATCGGCACAGTTAACCTCGACCGGGTTATAAAAAGCACCCGAGACCATGGCTACAGCGGCGAAGGTATCTTGGGCGTGGCAGCCCAGCACTGAGGTAAAGCCGCCGCCATTGGACATACCCATGGCGTACACGCGGTTGCGGTCAACGTGGTAGTCTTTGTCCACAGAGTCAAGAATGCGTTTGATGAAGCGGATGTCCTCACCATCGCGCGTCTTGGCATAAGGTGCTGCCTCCCAAGCACGCTCAAAACCCTCCGGGTAGACGATGATTGCCTCGTTATTGGCTTCAGTGGTCTGCATGCGTGCGTAGCTGGAATAGTTTTCCGGGGAATCTCCCCATCCACCGAAGCCGAAAAGTACAGGCGCAGCCTTTTCCGGCGAATAGTTATTGGGAATGCGCAATAGATACCTGCGGGTCTTTCCCTCGTGCTCCATAGTGAGCGACTGTATGGAGCCCGGCTTAAATGGCGGGTTGGGGTTGATGCTGGTATCTACCATCGCTGGCCGCGGTGCCGGCTCCGGAAGTGATGATCCCTCAGGAGCAGGTGCCGGGTTGTTTTGGTCAGCACCTTTATCTGCTGGTGCCGGGGTGGATTCTTTCACGCCTTCTGGAACGAGGTGGGATCCATCTGGCTGCGGAATAACTGGCTTCGCGTTTTCGGGTGCCGGGCCCGGTGCTGGTGCCGGTGCTGGCTGTGGTGCGTTTGCTGGGGCCGGCGCAGGTGCAGGCGCTTCTTGCGCGTGGGCAGGAGACACGCTCAGCAGCGCCCCGCTAGCCAGCACACCAACAACAATCAGGTAAAGGAAATAGCGAAGAAAATTAGTAACATTAGCCACAAGGTTAAAACTAACCACATTTTTCACTAGAGACACTGTTTACACGCCCAGTGCACACTCAATTCTGTAAGAAAAGCCCAAGGCATTAAGCTATATTTTCATGCACGAAGACAGACCAAGCACCGCCCCCGATTTTTTGCTCTCACGGGCAACGGGGTCTGTCCGTACCCAAGGGGCGCGCCACACTTTTAATGACGCCGATGCGGCAATTTCCGCTCTCCGCAGCAAGGATGTAGAGATGGTCGTCGGTGCGATCCCCTTCGATTCGGACACCCCCGCGGCACTAACCGTACCGGAGGCCATCATCCGCGAAGAGGGCCCGCTGGAACCGCACGCTTATTATCGCAACCAGAGTTTAAGCTCCCGCGTAGTTGGCTTCGATCCAGAGCCTGAGGAACACCTTCGCCGCGTGGAGGCAGCCATCGGCACGATTGAAACCTCCAAACTAGAAAAGGTAGTTCTAGCCCGCGCGGTAGACATCGAATTCCCTGAAGCCATCGATCCGCGCCTCGTGGCGGCGCGCCTTATCGATCTCTCCGCCAACCGTGACGGGTTCATTGCTGATCTCTCTCCCGCTGGAAGGCCGGGCGCGATGCTTGTCGGCTCCTCCCCGGAGGTTCTAGTCAAGCGTCAAGGCTCGACTGTGTCAGCCTTTCCCTTGGCGGGTTCGTCTCCGCGCCGCGCCTTGGCGGCCGAGGATCACCTCGCAGGACAGGACCTCTTGCATTCTTCCAAGGATCTCCACGAACACGCTTTTGTGGTCGACCACCTGCGCCGGGCGCTCACCCCATTGTGCGAGCGACTAGATATTCCGGACGTCCCACAACTGATAAGCACAAATGAAATGTGGCACCTTGGCACGCCGATTTCCGGAACGCTCAAGGATAAAGACTTGACTGCGCTCGAGCTTGCCCTAGCGGTCCATCCCACACCGGCTATCTGTGGCACCCCGGCCGAAGCCGCCCAAGCCCTTATTGAGACTGCGGAGACTGACCGTGGTTTCTATGCCGGCGCGGTCGGCTGGTGCGATAGTTCAGGTGACGGCGAATATATGGTAGCCATTCGCTGCGCAGAGGTTGCCGGCGATGGACTCTCCGCACGCGCTTGGGCTGGTGGAGGCATCGTCGGCGATTCTGATGCCCAAGCGGAGTTGGAAGAAACCACCGCTAAGCTGCGCACCATTTTGAAGGCGCTAAGCCTCTAGCCCACGCGCTTGGCGACGAGCACGACGTCGGTGCGGTGGTGCGCACCTGCACTTTCAGCCAAGTGGCGCTCCCGGCGGGCTAGGGTGACAGTTTCCAATTCGCGCAGGTTGTGCGCCAACCATTCCGGCATCGCCAGTTCTGTGGACTCCATATCGTGGTGAACAAAAAGCAGTGTTCCCCCTGGAGCTACCAAGTGCTCAAGCTTTTCGACCTCTTCCGACGTTGCGCGTATCCCACCGTAGTGGACGCTTACCAAGTCAAAGGGCTCATGGCTAAAGCCACTAAACATAGCAACCTGTGCGGCAACGCCGAGGGCGCGAGTGCGGGCTACGGCCGTCGGGGCGAAGTCAATGCCCAACACATCCCAGCCGTGGTTTTTAAGCCAGAGCGCGTCCGCACCTTCTCCACACCCAACATCGAGGGCCGTGCCAGGCGCGAGCTCCGCAGCATAATCGACAAGGGTGGAGTTCGGTTTTCCCGACCATACTTGATCAGTGCTGCGGTACCGCTCCTCCATTTCCGCGGGAGTGGGAACGTAGGGGCGATGCTCGCTCTGGTGGGAGTTATGCACGGTCGATGGAATTGCGTAGGGTTCCCAGGCCTGGGATCTCGATTTCGATGGTATCCCCCGGGACCATCGGAGCGGTGCCGGCCGGTGAACCAGTAGTAATGACATCGCCGGGAAGCAAGGTATAGGCGGCGGAAATCTCTTCCAAGATGCCGCCCATCTTCACAATCATCTGGTCCGTATTGGAATCCTGCTTTTGTTCACGAGAGCCCTCGTGCGTCAGGTAGGCATTAATCTTCTGGTCATCCAGATTCAAGCTATCCAGATCCGTCTCAATCCATGGGCCGAGCGGGCAGAAAGTGTCGATCCCCTTGGCACGAGCCCATTGTCCGTCCTTGAACTGCAGGTCACGGGAGGAAACATCATTGCAAATGGTGTAGCCCAGTACGTGGTCTTGCCAGTTCTTGGCCTTGATATTCTTCGACGGTTTGGAAATGACTACGGCAAGCTCGCCCTCAAACTCTACATTGGTGGCATAGTCTGGGATCTTGATCGCGGCATCCGGGCCGATGACCGCGGTGGACGGCTTAATGAAGATGGTGGGCGGCAAGCTATCGGCAGACTTCTTGAAGACTTCCGCAACGTGGTCCGCATAGTTGCGGCCCAGCGCCACAACCTTGGTAGGCAGGGTCGGTGCCAAGAGGCGAACCTCGTTAAGCTTCCACTCGCGCCCGGTTGGCTCCGGCGGAGTGAAAGGCGTGCCAGCAATTTCTTTTGCTACTAGCTCTTGCATCGGGGCGTCTTTCGGCCCATCGATAATGGCGAAACAGATTCCTTCTGGGTGTGCAATTCGTCCTAAACGCATAGCGGTAATCCTACTCAATCGCTCCCTTTACATGTGTGCAAAGGTTACGGTGTTAATTAGTTAATTTGAGTAAATTGCGGTGTTCTTTCAAACGCCATTGCAAGCCCCTGGAAGAGGGGATGAAAGCAACCGTTCAGATCCGGGGGGGCGTCGGCAAGCGCATCGTGCAGGGCAGGTTTGCTCCTATGTAGCTAGGGCGCGCGAAATTCGGTCGCCGACGTCAGTGGTATTCACCGGCCCATCGCCGCGTTGGGCAACGTCTTGCGCCACCGCATCCTCTATCCGTTGCGCATTGGCTTCATCGCCTACGTGTCTAAGGAGCATGGCCGCCGACAAAATAGCAGCCGTCGGATCCGCAATCCCCTTCCCAGCGATATCCGGCGCAGAACCATGGACCGGCTCGAACATCGAGGGATTCGCTCCTGAAGCATCAATATTTCCGGAGGCAGCAAGGCCAATGCCACCCACTACGGCAC
Source organism: Corynebacterium sp. KPL4072 (assembly GCF_037908395.1). NCBI lineage: Bacteria > Bacillati > Actinomycetota > Actinomycetes > Mycobacteriales > Corynebacteriaceae > Corynebacterium > Corynebacterium sp. KPL4072. The sequence goes on along the minus strand of NZ_JBBMGE010000004.1, from coordinate 155,141 downwards.
CGGCAAGATCGGTAAGAATGTCTCCAAAAAGGTTATCGGTGACTATTACGTCATATCGCGCCGGATCCGTAACCATATAAATGGTCGCAGCATCAATATGTTGGTAATCCACCTGAACCTCTGGAAACTCAGCGGCGATGTCATCGACAGTGCGCTGCCACAGCCCACCCGCATTGACCAATACATTGTTTTTGTGCACCAAGGTCAGGTGCTTGCGGCGCTGCTCAGCCCGCGCAAAGGCATCGCGCACTACGCGCTCCACGCCAAAGCGGGTGTTTTGTGATACCTCACTGGCCACCTCATGCTCAGTGCCCTCGCGCAAGGTACCACCGTTTCCGCAGTACAGCCCCTCGGTGCCCTCGCGCACCACCACAAAATCAATGTCTCCAGGATCGGCCAACGGCGAAGAAGCAGTGGGATACAGCTTGGAAGGACGGAGGTTTACGTAGTGATCCAGCGCAAATCGCATCTTGAGCAATAGCCCTCGCTCCAATACGCCTGGAGGCACTTTACCCGGGGCACCAATAGCCCCTAATAAGATGGCATCGTGTTCGCGGAGACTAGCTAAATCCGCATCCGTGAGAAGCTCCCCGTTGCGTAGGTAGCGCCGGGCACCAAGGTCATACTCGGTGGTGTCAATATCGGAGCGAACGGCATGCAGCACCTTGAGAGCCTCAGCCGTTACCTCGGGCCCAATACCATCCCCACCAATTACCGCAAGTTTCATTATGTAGGATTCCTTTCTCATAGAGTGGATTTAACCAACTCTATCAAAAAGGACCCGCGCAGCGCAGGAAGTTACCTGTCACTACGCGGGATATGCTCCACGGATTCTGCACCAGCAGCTTTATGCGTCCATATCCAGCTGTTCACACTGCGCACCTAATGCCGCATTGACCTCAGCAATGAGAGACTCCGGAACCTCGGCTTCCACACGCAGAATAAGAACCGCATCAGATTCCTGCTTGCCATACGTAAGCGCCGCCGCCACGATATTGATTCCAGCAGCACCTAGCTTGGTACCCACCGTTCCCAACGCGCCCGGAGCATCTGCATAGCGGAAGAAAAGATTGCGACCAGTAGCGCGCATATCGACGCCGCGGCCGTTAATACGAATAAACTTCTCAGTTCCATCGATGCCAATAAGCGCACCGGTCAGCGAGGAAGTTTCTCCATCAGCACCGATAACTTTCACCTGCAAGGAGGAGCGGTGCCCCTTGGATTCCGCGTTGGTAGATACCTCCACCTCTACCCCACGGCTCTGCGCAATCTGCATGGCATTAACAAATGTCACCGGCTCCGATGTCACGCCACTAAACAGACCCCGGACAGCAGAAAGACCTAAAACTTCTACATCCTCGGTAGACAGCTCACCGCAAGCTTCTACTTCAACGGCAACGGGTGCCTGCCCCAGCAGACGTCCAGCCGTAAGTCCTAGCTTGCGCGCGAGATCCAGCCAGCCAGCAACTTCTTCTCCTACAGCACCACCGGAGACATTTACCGCATCCGGGACAAACTCACCAGCGAGAGCCTTGAGCACCGAAGCCGCCACATCGGTTCCTGCTCGGTCCTGGGCCTCTACAGTGGAGGCTCCCAAGTGTGGGGAAACGGTGACCTGCGGCAGCTTAAAGAGCGGAGAATCAGTACATGGTTCCGTAGCAAAGACATCGAAACCCGCGCCCCGGTGATGGCCCTGTTCGATAGACTCAGCCAAGGCCTCCTCATCCACCAATCCGCCGCGAGCCGCATTAATGAGAATCTGCCCCTTCTTCGCCTTATCCAAAAGCTCCTTATCAAACATTCCGGCAGTCTCTGGGGTCTTCGGAAGGTGAATGGTCACAAAATCGGAACGAGACATGAGCTCTTCCAATTCGACCAGTTCCACGCCCAGTGCCGCCGCACGAGCCGGGTTGGCATAGGGGTCGTGGGCAATGATGGTCGTTTCAAAAGACTTCAGACGCTGTGCGAAGAGCTGACCAATGTGTCCAAAACCAACAATACCGATGGTCTTTCCATATACCTCCACGCCCTTGAAAGAAGAACGCTTCCATTCCCCCTCGCGCAGCGACTGGTCGGCTGCTGGTACCTGACGCGCCGTCGCCAAGAGCAATGCAATGGCCTGTTCGCACGCCGAGTGAATATTAGACGTAGGTGCATTTACCACCATGACGCCCTTTTCCGTGGCCGCCGGAATATCAACGTTATCTAGGCCCACTCCTGCGCGGCCCACAATTTTTAGCTTTGGAGCTGCTTCTAAAACCTCTGCATCAACAGTAGTTGCAGAACGCACCAGCAAAGCCTCTGCATCCGGAACTGCGGCGAGCAACTCCGCACGGTTTGGACCGTCCACCCAACGAACCTCAACTGAATCCCCCAAGGCCGTAACTGTGGATTGAGCTAATTTATCGGCAATAAGGACTACCGGCTTCGACATATCTTCCTTCGCTTAAGTGTGATGCGGTGCACGCGGAATTCCCGCGTGTCAAGGAAGTGTAGTTCAGGAAGGAGCGCCCTGCTTGATTTTTGCCTTAAATTCTTTCACTCGACCGAATTCCGGTCCAAGGGCTACTAAGGCACCATCTTCAAGGCCTGCAACAGCGGCCATGCTGTGCTTATCCTCCAATGGATCAACAGTCGGCACTACCAACACCTTGCCGCCATAGGCTGCCGCCGTAATGACGTTCGCGATGGGACTATCTTTTGTCGCGATGATATTCGGCGCCATCTGGGCATCCCTGCGGGACTGTGCTGGGACAGGTTTCTTCTTTTTCCCATCAGCCTCAGGTTCGCCTTCATACGGCACCCATGCGGGCCGCAGCTCCACTTGGGGAGTCTTGTCCAATCGCGCAATATCTTTGACCATTTGCTCTGGGGAAGCTACCACCTTGGAGCCGTATTGGAATGCCGTAAACTCTCCCAGCGCTTTGTGCGTACCTGGATCCTTAATCACCTCGAAGTCCCCAGATGTTTGTGTCCACGGCACATCGCCGACAATCACCAAGCGTCGTACTCCCAGGTCCGTGAGTAGCTTATGGATTTCCAATCGCCTAGCGTCGTCATACTGCACCGCAGGCAAATGCTGGTTTACCGCCAACGTTGCTGCACGCAGAATAGATTTATCATCCGCGGTAAAAAGGACGAGCGAATCGGAATCTTCAAAAAATAGGCGGCTAGCCTCGATGCCTATGGGGTCATTGACAATGACGAATCTGCCGTCAAATTTCGGGTCAATCAGCCGGTTTTGGTTCTCCGCTTTGGCCTTATTGAGGTCAATTTCAGACTCATCCAAATCAGACAATCCCCGCCTGACCAGTTTGGTTTCAGTAACTGGCGTGCCACAGGCAGCTAATGCGAGCGATGCGACAAGCACTGTGGCAGTCAGGCGCACAGAATTAGCGATCAAAAGCTTGCGGGCCTTCCTCTCCACCAAACAGGTTTGCTTCATCCACATCACGGATGACAGGTTTACCTAAAGCATATTCCACGATGTCAAGGAACCGTTGACGACGGTCTGCTAGGAATTCTCGCGGCTGTGACGCCCGCAGGTAATTCAAATTCATATCGTGGGACGCTAGTACCTCATCAAATTGCCTGTCTTCCATGATGGACTTGGACTGAACGCGCGGCAGGTAGCGATCGGGAGCGAAGCCATCGAGTACTACCTCAGTTCGCTTGCCCATTGGGGTGTAGTTCATCACGGACTCCGCCAAAACGGGGTCCACTCCGTGGCGCTTGCACCAATTCAGCGGGAACACCGGGAAAAAGCCCGGCTTAAGCTCTTCAAATGTGCGCCTATTAAACGCCTTTCCTGTGCGCCAATCCTTTGCGCCGCGCGCCATAAGGAGGGCATAGAGACCATGCCATACACCGTCATTATCATCCACAGAGAGCAAACGGGATTCCCGGAAGGTGGCATCGGTGACAGTCTTCGGGGCCTCATCCGTTGCGCCCGCTACCCACTCGGTGACCTCATCCACGTCGCGAGCGGCGCGCAGCTGCACTGCAGACGAGCCATAAAGCTCGCCGAAGACGCCGCACCAGAACCATTGGTTCATGCGGTCCCACGATTGCTGGGTAGACAGCGCTCCCCCGCGTTTAGCCAGGCGGGCAATGATGACGGCTAGAGGAACAATCTGTTCATTAAACGGAACCTGATCCGTATTAAGGATGCATCGTTCCGCCAAAAACTCAGATACCTCACGGAAAGTAATGCGTAAATCATTGGCCGCCGCCTTATACTCCGTTAGGGACAGCTTTAAGATGTCCTCGCGCTGCCCACCAGCACGGCCCTTTTCTCCGGAGACTAAAAGCGATACTGCAGAAAGAAATTCTGTGCGCCCAATTCCGTCCAAAGCTGGGGACTTACGCAGATCCTTTTCCACTTCTTGCCAATCAGTGGCCAGGTGGAAAGTGGGATCCTCGGAAGCAAATACTGCGGTAAGTAGATCGAATACGTCCATTTGCAGGCCTGCCGAATTTGCCTGCGCGAAAATCGACCCGATGCCGGCTCGCTCTGTTTCTCGGGAAAGCCGAATCATCGGCAGGTCATAGCCGGACAATGGTCTAACGATGCGGTTATTAAACGCTGCTAGTTCCGCGCTGTATTCCTGTTTGGTCGCTGCAAGCTCAAAGAGCATGCCAACGCCATCTTCACTCAATAGTGAAGCAACAGGAATGCACATATTCTCTAGGGCGTCTTCCCGCGAAAGAATGTCCCCCTCAATCGTCGGTGCGAAGTGCGATCGAATTTTTCCTTTGTGATCGACTGCAAAGATGGCGTCATCCGGCATAATCTCGCCCCGCACGGCAGCTCGAATATCAATGAAGAAACGGCGATGAATTTTCTTCTTGCGGAAGTCAGTTGTGTCTACAAAGCCCTCGCCGTTGAAGCAGTGATACAGCGTGGTCAAACGCTGCTGTCCATCTAAAAGGAGCAAGCCGGGGTCGACGCCGGTATCCGGCGCGCCGGCGAGGGCGCGGGGGCGAAAGCGCATCTTTTCGTTTCGAGTATCAAGTGCCATAAGCGCCCCGATGGGATAGCCGCGCAGCACAGAAACAATGAGTGAACGGATGCGATCTTCGTCCCAGGCATAGCTGCGTTGGAAATCAGGTAGCTGGATGTCCCCGCGATTAATCCGTGCAAAGAGGTCTTTGAGATCATAACTTGGCGTCGTAAAGCCCATGCCCGACATCCTACCCCCAAGGATTAATTCTTTCCTGCCGATAATTCAGAAAAACCCACGGTGAACACCCCTAATTCACCGTGGGTTTGGCGCTATTCGCGCGGCCTTATGTGCTAGGCCGTAGCATCCAGTGGGTTCTTGACCCAGCTCATCAAATCGCGCAGCTTAGCGCCGGTCTTTTCAATCTCGTGCTTTGCAAATTCCTCGCGCAGGTCCTCCAATTCCTTGTTGCCGCCTTCAATATTGGCCAGCAGGCGCTTGGTGAAGGTGCCGTCCTGGATATCGGACAAGATGTCTTTCATGCGCTGCTTGGTATCGGCATTGATAACGCGAGGACCGGAAATGTAGCCGCCAAACTCTGCGGTATCAGATACCGAGTAGTTCATGTTGGCGACGCCGCCTTCAAACATCAGGTCCACAATCAGCTTCATCTCATGCAGAACCTCAAAGTAGGCCGTTTCTGGCTCGTATCCAGCCTCAGTCAGAACTTCAAAGCCGGTACGAATCAGGTATTCGACACCGCCGCACAAGACAGCCTGCTCTCCGAAGAGGTCAGTAACCGTCTCTGCTTCAAAGGTAGTTGGGATAACGCCGGCACGCGCACCACCGATGGCTGCGGCATAGGACAAGGTCAAATCATGGCCTTCACCCTTCGGATCCTGCTCAGTAGCAATGAGGCACGGAACTCCCTTGCCATCTACAAACTGTCGGCGAACCAAGTGACCAGGCCCCTTAGGAGCAACCATTCCAACGGTGACATTGGCCTGCGGCTCAATCAGCTTGAAGTGAATATTCAAACCGTGACCAAACAGCAGTGCATTGCCATCTTCCAGGTTAGGGGCGATTTCCTCTTCAAAGATCTGCTTCTGAGAGGTATCTGGCGCCAGCAGCATAATGACGTCCGCCCACTTAGCAGCCTCTGCCACGGTCTTAACCTCAAAGCCTGCTTCCTCCGCCTTGTCCGCCGACTTGGAACCCTCGCGCAGGCCGATAACAACCTCAACGCCGGAGTCACGCAGGTTTTGCGAGTGTGCATGACCTTGGGAACCGTAGCCGATGACGGCTACCTTGCGGTTTTGAATGATGGACAGATCCGCATCATCGTCATAAAAGGTCTCAATTGCCATGTCCTAATCCTCAATTCTGTAGTGATTGATAGTTCAATGAATCAACGTCCCACCCACCATTGTATCAGAGTGTGGGATTTAATGCCCACCTAGTGAGACATTAATTTCGGGGTGGAGCCAATGCTTTGGGCCCACGCCCTAAGGCCACGTCACCCGACTGCACCAGCTCGAGTACACCAAAAGGTTCTAATACATCCAGTAGCGCCGCCAGCTTTCCCGGGGCACCAGTCGCTTCTACTACCACGGATTCTTGCGCCACATCTACCACGCGAGCGCGGAAGATATTGACGGCATCGACAACCTGGGGCCGGTTGGTATTATTTGCAGCCACCTTGACCATCATCAGAGCTCGCGCCACGGTTGCGTCAGCCTCAAGCTCAACTATCTTGATGACCGGAACAATTTTATTGAGCTGCTTAGTTACCTGCTCCATAATTGTCTCGGATGCATCAACCACGATAGTCAGCCGGTTGATACCCGGATTTTCCGTTTGGGCGGAAACCAAGGAAATGATGCTATAACCGCGCCGCGAAAACATTCCGGTCACCCGCGACAGGATTCCCTCTACGTCTTCCACCAGGACCGACAAAGTATGCCGGGAAACGTCAGTGGGTGCCATGCCTACACCTCCTGGATGGTCTCGTCGATATCGGCAGGACTTTCTGCTGCCGATTCAGTTTCATCGAATAGCGGGCGCAAACCGCGGGCGTATTGAATCTCTTCGTTGGACGCCCCACCGCCAATCATCGGCCACACCTGGGCATCTTCTCCAACGATGAAGTCAATAACCACAGGGCGGTCGTTGATTGCGCGGGCCCGTTCAATCGCTGGCACCACTTCTTCCTCGCAGGTGACCCGGATGGCTTCACACCCCAGCGCTTCTGCCAAGCGGACAAAGTCCGGGGTATAGACATCACGCTCTCGCAGCTTTGTATGGGAGTAGTTCTCATTAAAGAACAAGTTTTGCCACTGGCGGACCATGCCTAGGTTGCCATTGTTAATAACGGCAACCTTGAATGGAAAGCCCTCCAAAGCTGCGGTGGTTAGCTCCTGATTGGTCATCTGGAAGCAGCCATCACCGTCAATCGCCCATACCTCTTTATCTGGGCATGCTGCTTTAGCGCCAAGGGCTGCCGGTACCGCGTAGCCCATGGTTCCAGCCCCGCCGGAGTTAATCCAGGAACGCGGCTGTTCAAAGTCAATAAACTGTGCCGACCACATCTGGTGCTGCCCCACTCCGGCACAATAAATTGCCTCGGGGCCTACGGTTTCACTGAGCTTCTCCAAGACAAATTGAGGATTTAGCTGCCCATCCGGAGTGGGATCATAACCACGGGGAAACCGCTCTTTGAGTCCGTCAAGGTAGTCCCGCCATGGACCTGTCTGCGGCAGATCCAGAGAGGAGTTTTTACGGTATTCCTTTAAAAGTCCCGCTAGTACTTTTTGCGCATCACCCACGATAGGCACGTCCACCTCGCGGATTTTGCCGATTTCAGCAGGATCGATATCCGCATGAATCACCTGAGCCTCAGGGGCAAAGGTTGAGGTATCCCCAGTTACTCGATCATCGAAGCGCGCGCCGATGGCAATGAGCAGATCCGCACGCTGCATCGCCGCGACCGCCGGAACGGTGCCGTGCATGCCCGGCATGCCCATATGCAGCGGATGAGACTCCGGAAAGGACCCCAAGGCCGTAAGTGTGGTCACGACTGGAATTCCGGTAAACTCCGCAAACGCACGCAGCTCCCGTGCCGCCTCCGCCTTGATGACACCACCTCCGGCATAAATAACCGGCTTTTCTGCTTGCGCGATGAGTTCAACCGCTTGCGCGATTTGACGGTGGTGTGGCTTGGTCGTTGGCTTATATCCGGGCAAATCGAATTCGGTTGGGAAAGAGTAGTCCAAGTGGCCATTTTGAACGTCTTTCGGAATATCCACTAGGACCGGTCCTGGGCGCCCTGTAGAAGCCAAATGGAATGCTGCAGCAATAGCAGCGGGAATCTGGCTAGGCTCCGTCACGATGTAGTTGTGCTTGGTGATCGGCATTGTCACACCACGGATATCGGCCTCCTGGAAGGCATCGGTTCCCAAAAGATTGCTTCCCACTTGGCCGGTGATAGCGACGATGGGGACGGAGTCCAGGTTGGCGTCGGCAAGCGCTGTCACCAAGTTAGTCGCACCCGGCCCCGAGGTGGCAATGCACACCCCCACCTTGCCAGAAGCCTGCGCATAGCCTTCCGCAGCATGTCCAGCTCCCTGTTCATGACGGGTGAGCACATGCCGCAGCTTGGTCGAGGTATGCAAAGCATCGTAGAGCGGAAGCACGGCACCGCCTGGAATGCCGAAGACAAGATCGGTTCCCAAATCTTCAAGAGTGCGGACAATGGCGTGGGCACCACTCATCCGCTCCGGAGCGTGGGCGCGTGAGGCTGCAGCCACCGAAGCGGGCGTGGGCGAAGTTGTCGTAACCACGGTTAATGTGCTCCTTGGATTGCTCTAATACTGGTCGTGATCATCATCGTTAACGCCTTTAGATATGAACAAAGCCCCCGCGGGCTGGTGTGTCTGCGGGGGCGAAAAGCGTCGACGTCATGAGCGCCGCGGTCACCGCCGCATTGGTACTACCTGAAGTCGAATAATGATCATGAGCATGACTATACACCGATAGGTATTACACTTCTGCCTATTACCCCCATTTGGGATCGGTTTCCCACATGGTGAGACATACCTGAAAATAGGTTAGCCCTCACCCACCTCTGTGAATTAGGCTTGCACACTATGACTCCACCACCTAAGGACAATAAACCTCATCAGTCCACCACCCAGGCAGAGGTTTTCAAGCCATCCCGTGACCACATCTTGGGCATCCTTATCCTGTCCACCATTGCGCTATTGAGCATTGGGTGGGCCCCCAAATACCTCGCATGGCTGTTTATCATCCCCGCCCTTGGGCTGTGGTGGGTCATAAAATCCCGCACCAAGGTCTCCGAATCCGGGATCGACATTTCCTATGCTTTCCGGAAAAAGGTCCAGATCCCTTGGGGCGATTTTTCCGGTATCGGGTTCCAACGCTCCCGCGCCTTTGCTCGTACGAGAAGCGGCGCGGAGCACAACCTGCCCGGTATCACCTTTAACTCGCTCCCACGCCTTTCGGAGGCCTCCCGCGGCCGCATCCCGGACGCCCTTACCCAGGGCCGTGAAGCGGCAGATGAAAAGGTGGTTATCGTCCACCGCGACGGCCAGCAAGTCCTGCTCAGCAAAGAAGAGTATGCGGACTACCTTGAGCGCCACCCCGAGCTCAAGCCCTCGGCCGAAAACTAAATACGCCACCGACGCTCCCCCCACATCCCTTGAAGGAATGGTGACTTTAAACCATGTTCCCGCTGCGCTCAAAAGTAACTACCGTCGGCCGCCAGGCCTCTGGCGCCCGGGCCCTGTGGCGCGCAACCGGCACCAAGGAAAATGACTTTGGTAAACCGATCGTGGCCATCGCCAACTCCTATACCCAATTCGTCCCCGGCCACGTGCACCTCAAAAACGTCGGCGATATTGTCGCCGATGCCGTACGTGAGGCCGGCGGAGTGCCCAAGGAATTCAACACCATCGCAGTCGATGATGGCATTGCCATGGGCCATAGCGGCATGCTGTACTCGCTTCCCTCCCGCGAAATCATCTCCGATTCCATCGAGTACATGGCCAATGCCCACACTGCCGACGCCCTGGTATGCATCTCCAACTGCGATAAAATCACCCCCGGCATGCTCAATGCTGCCCTGCGCTTGAATATCCCCACCATCTTTGTCTCTGGTGGGCCAATGGAGGCAGGAAAGGCGGTCGTTGTAGATGGCGTAGCCCACGCCCCAACCGACCTCATTACGGCCATTACGGCCTCCGCCAATGATGAGGTCTCGGATGAAGGACTAACCCAGGTCGAAGCATCTGCCTGCCCCACCTGTGGTTCCTGCTCCGGCATGTTTACCGCCAACTCTATGAACTGCCTGACCGAGGCCCTCGGCCTTGCACTGCCCGGCAACGGTACCACCTTGGCCACCCACACGGCCCGCCGCGGCCTATTCAAAAAGGCCGGCACCACCATCGTCGATATGTGCCGTCGCTATTACGGCGAAGAAGACGAATCCGTACTGCCGCGCAATATCGCTACCAAGGAAGCTTTCACTAACGCCATGGCCCTAGACATGGCCATGGGTGGCTCCACCAATACCATCCTGCACACCTTGGCGGCCGCGCAGGAAGGCGAGGTGGACTTCACCCTGGATGACATCAACGACATCTCCTACCGCGTACCCTGCCTGTCCAAGGTAGCGCCCAACGGGACCTACCACATTGAAGATGTTCACCGCGCCGGCGGCATTCCCGCCATCTTGGGCGAGCTTCGCCGCGCCGGGCACCTCAACCTCAAGGTACATACAGCGCTATATGACAACGCCGAACAGTGGCTCGATGACTGGGATATCCGCAACCCTCACGCCACCGATGAGGCCCGCGAACTCTACTACGCCGCCCCCGGCGGCGTGCGCACCACGGAGCCCTTCTCCCAATCCAACCGCTGGGACGAGCTCGATACCGACGCCGCCAATGGCTGCATCCACGACGCCGAGCATGCCTTTTCTTCCGATGGTGGCCTCGTTGTCCTGCGCGGCAACCTCGCTCCCGACGGGGCCATCGTCAAGGCAGCGGGCGTCGAAGAGGAGCTGTGGACCTTCTCCGGCCCTGCACGAGTCGTAGAGTCCCAGGAGGAAGCGGTATCTATCATCCTCAATAAGGAGGTTCAGCCGGGCGATGTCGTGGTCATCCGCTATGAAGGCCCGGCCGGTGGCCCTGGCATGCAAGAGATGCTCCACCCGACTTCCTTCCTCAAGGGCGCCGGTTTGGGCAAGGCATGTGCCTTGATTACCGACGGCCGCTTCTCCGGCGGTACTTCCGGCCTATCCATTGGCCACATCTCCCCCGAGGCTGCTCACCAAGGACTTATCGGGCTCATCGAAAACGGCGACACCATCTCTATTAATATCCACGAGCGCGAGCTCACCCTAGACGTGGATGAGGAAGTACTGAAGCGCCGCCGCGCCGCCCAAGAACAGCGCGAATCCCCTTGGACCCCAGTAAGCCGCAACCGCCCGATCACTAAGGCACTGCGTGCATATGCGGCAATGGCAACCTCAGCTGACCGCGGCGCGGTTCGCGTGGTTGACGGTTATGTGAATTAGCAGGAGATAGCTGCTAAATTGCTGTGCTTCGGTGGGGTGCGCGCCTTTTGCCTGCAAATCACATAAGATATCCTGCGATGAAATTCGCGCGTACCCCGTTATTCCGCTATGCCTTGGCCTTACTGGGGCTCATTCTTGGCGCTCGGAAGATCGTCCAAGATATCCACATTACGGACTTCCCCATCGATATGGTGGTCTACCGCGAAGGCGTCAAGGCCTTCCTTGAACACCGCTCTGTCTACAGCGAACCCATGCTGGCCGGCGATATTCAATTGCCCTTCATTTATCCACCCTTTGGCGCGCTGGTCATGGTTCCGCTAACGGCCTTCGACGGTATTGACCACGACATGGCAGGCGACATCATGGTCATTCTCTCTGACCTGCTCGTTCTCGTTTGCCTTTACTTTGTCTTCAAGGCCGTGCTGAAAAATCCGGAGTTCCTCCTGCCCGTCGCCGCCATTACTTGGGCAATTGTATTGCGCTTTGAGCCGGTTGACCTCAATAACGGCTTTGCCCAAATCAATATCGTGGTCATGACGCTCGTTGTCCTCGACCTCGTTCCGCGCCGGCGCTTCCTACCGCAAGGAATCCTGATCGGTCTGGCGGCCGCCATCAAAATAACCCCTCTGGCCATGCTGCTTTACTTCCTCGTGCGCAAGGAGTGGAAGCAGATTGCCACAGCGCTCCTTTCCGCTGTTGCGGCCACCCTCCTTGCCGCAGCCTTCCGCTGGGACGCGTTCGTGGAGTTCTTCAGTTCCAAATTGCTCGATATGGGCTCTGGCGGCGACTTCGGCGTGGGGACTGATTACCAGTCCAATAGCTCTATCAAGGGCGCCATTCAGCGCATGTATTCTTCTTCGGAGGCCATGGACGCTAATGGTCTGGCTATCAACATCGCGTGGATCGCCGCCTCCCTCGTGGTCATTGCATTCGCAGCGTGGCTTATTAAGCGCCTGTGCGAGGAGCATTTGCTTGTCGACGCCCAAATGGTCACCGCCCTCACTCTCCTCCTCATCTCCCCCGTTTCCTGGTCACACCACTGGGTCTGGCTCACGCTCATCATCCCAGTCTTTCTTTACCGCGCCTGGAGCTGGCTTTCTACGGGATGGGCCGCGGGCAGCCTTCTTACCGTTCTCGTTGCCTGGGCAGGCATGCTTCTGACTGTTCCACCCAAATGGTGGTGGGGCGACCAAGTCGATGTCCACGCCATGGAGCGCTACCAGAAGTTCTGGGTGGATGACTTCGTGTGGCTAACCATACTGACCGTCGCACTTTTCGTAGCCGCTTTCTATGCATCCCAGCGCAATAACCGGAACGCGAATACCGCTACTCCTGTCCCGCTAGCGTCTTAAGCGCTGCAAGGTGCGAATCGAATGCGGCCTTACCTTTAGTTGTGAGCATTACCCATACCGTGTCCTTGCCACGTGAGGATCCATACTCACGAAAGCGACTGACATACCCCTCTTTTTCCAGTGCGCTTAGCTGCTTAGACAGCGTGGCATCGGATTGATTCACCTTGTCCCGGATCGCCGCAAAGCGCATCTCCTTATTAATGGCACCTTCCACTGCCCCGGCAGCATTAAGTACCGCACAAATCTTAAATCGGTTAAGCGGGTGAATTACTGGATCAAGCTCACTCATCACCGCTCGCCTGCTTGTCGTCTCTATGGCCACGCGTGGACATATCCATTGCTCCCGAATTGAGAGCCCAAAACACACCCACGCCCCACAGCGTGAATACGGTGGCCGCAATCACCATGTGCCCTTCGAGAAAGGTCTGGAAAAACGTAGGGGCAAACATTAGAAAAAATCCGAGATAGTATTTCCAGTCCGGCTGCGGCTGGTCAAAAGGATTTTGTCTATAGCCTGCACGTACGTCACGCTTTTTAGCGCCTACCCAAAGGCCTACACCCACGCAGGCAACTATGACTCCGAGAGATAACCATAGCGGCATACCTTCCCCAAATTGGCTCAGGCCAAACCACAGTCCTGCTAACGCCGCAGCAAACAATACATTAAGCGCGGTCTTCCGCCCTGCGCTCTGGTCTTGCTCCATTTCTTCATTAAATGCCAGTGCCTCGTGCACGCTGTCTTCCATAGTTGTCGATTCCTTTCACTCTTGACTCTCCGTTGTTTTCCACTTTAGAAAGTATCATACTTTCCACTCGAGAAAGCAAGGGGCAAAGAAAATCCGCCGCGTGCGCGACGGATAATCTATTGGCGATTAGTTCAGCGGATTAACTCCCGCACCGAAGAACCAGAGTGCAACGAGAATCGCTACGCCGATAAGCACAAAGACCCAGGAGGTGCCCAGCGGGCGGCGTGCCCAGGAGCGCTTGAAGTCTAGGGAAATAAAGCCCGGGCCAGTAAACTGCAGGCCCACAGCGATAACGAAGAGGACCAAAGAAAGCCAGACGGAATCTGGCCAGCTAAAGACGTCCAAGCCGGCGCCGGCCTGCGCTAGTTCATGCACAGCGCTAAAGCCGGTCACTACCAATCCGAGCATGGCAGCCAGAGGCGTAATGAGACCCAGCAACAGGAATACACCAGCGATAAGCTGCATGGTCGGAACCGCAATGGATAGTGCGGTATCCCAGGCATAGTTAGCAAAGTCGCCCTCTAGACCGGACAAGCCCTGACTATCACCGAGCTCGAAAAAGGTCTTTGCACCGGCAATGATTAGGTAGGCGCTCAGTGCGATGCGAATGAAAAGCAGACCAAAGTCGATAGTGCCGCGGCGACCGTAGCGGTGATATCCTTCTTTTTCTTCTTGTTCCGCCTGCAGGCGGGCCTCGCGCTCCTCTGCGGTTTCAGTGCTGAGGGTGCTTTCCGCGGGGGTGTCGGCAGTAGCAAGTGCCGATTCCTCCTCGGCACTGCCCGGCGTGGCTTCCTCCGGTTGCGCGAATGCTACGGTCTCCTCGCTGGCGCCACTTTGCTGACGCGCGGCTTCATTCGCGCTGGAGTAGGACATAACCTCGGTTTCAGGGTGGTCCTGCTGCCTTTGGGAAGGCTTGATCTCCTGCGGCTCGGCGCGGCCGGCGCGCTCAAAAAGGCCCGGCTTCGAGTTCTTCTCGCTGGAAACGGAATCTTTGCTCGCGGGCTTGGCGTTGTAGGTAGGCACGTCCATATCCTCATCTAACGGTGTGGCTTTATCCGGCTGTTTATCGCTCATAGCTCCAATTTAAGGCACGGGCCTGCGCTTTTGTGGTACCCGCCACGGCGCGCCGTTGCAGCAAACTGACTAGAGTGCTTCCAAGCCGCTTGCGGCCTCAATCACCGAACGCGTAAGTTCACCCAAAACCTCCGATTCCAAACGCCAACGCTGCCAATAAAGGTCGATATCGAGCGGGGAGTCATCGAGAAGCACCAGCTCCTTAGTCTCCAAAAGCGGCAGTGCCTGGGCCTGGGGCAGCAATCCCCATCCTAGGCCGACGCGAACGGCCTCTAGGTAGCCCTCAGAGGAAGGAATCTGCGACACCCGGGCACGCACCACGGCCGAGTCAATAAAGCGCTCGCGCATCGCATCATCCAATACCTGATCGTTAGGCCCGTACCCCACCAAGGGCACAGTTTCCCAGGTCAGCCTACCGCTATGAAAGCTATCTGCAATATGCGGCGCCGCCACTGGGTAATAGCGCATAGTGCCCAAAAAGCTCGACTCGCAGCCCGAAACCGGCGTAGCTTCCCTCGTTACTGCACCCAGCACATCGCCACGCCGCAACATGGCTAAGGTGCGTGCTTCATCCTCAATCCGGATGCGCAAAGCTACGTCGCCCCGCCGTGCGGTATCGCTCAGGACCTTTGTAAACCATGTCGCCAGGGAATCCGAGTTCACGGCCACAGACAGCGGGACCCGGGCCAGGCGATGGCCTAGGCGGGCATCCGTTTCTGCCTGCACTAACGCCATGCGGCGGGCGGACTGGACAAGGATCTCGCCCGCTTCCGTGGCGGTTACCGGGGTGGCACGGCGAAGGAGTACTCGTCCGGTGCTCGACTCCAAGGCCTTGATACGCTGGCTCACCGCAGACGGCGATATACCGAGCACGGCCGCGGCAACGTCAAAGCTGCCTTCGTCCACGATCGCAAGCAAGGTTTCTAGGTGCACCGGGTTCATGAAGCTATTCTAAACCAACTGAAGAAGCATTAACTGGACTAATCCAACCTAAGAATTCACACTAGAAGGCATGTCCATCGTGCTTGCTGGTTTCTTTCTGGGATTATCGCTCATCGTGGCCGTCGGCCCGCAAAATGCCATGCTGCTTAAATTCGGCATCCGCCGCGACCATATTGGCCTCATCATTGCAGTCTGCGCGCTTTCCGACGTCATCCTGATTACCTCCGGCACAGCCGGCGTGGGCTACCTGGTAGAAAAGTTTCCCAACGCCCTGCAAGTCCTGAAATACGTTGGCGCGGCTTACCTGGCCTATTTTACTTTTACCTGCTTCCGCGATGCGTTAAAGACCAAGGGCGAGGCCATTGAGGTCGAATCCACACAGCCTAAGGTCCCGCAGGAAGTAGCCACCTTCGATGGTTCCACCTCACACAGCACGACGAAGACTAAAACTCGGGTGGAGATAAAGCGCTCCCCCTCCTGGGTTAAGCCACTATTGACCGCCCTGGCCTTAACGTGGCTGAACCCAGGCGCCTACGTAGACGTGGTGGTCATGCTTGGCAGCATCGCCAACCAATACGGCGAATCAGGGCGCTGGCTCTTCGCCGTGGGTGCTATCTGCGCCAGCTTCACTTGGTTCCCCTTCATCGGCTTTGGCGCCGCACGCTTTTCCCACGTGTTGTCCCGACCCACGGTATGGCGCTGGATCAACTTCGGTATCGGCGTCATCATGATTGGCCTAACGCTCAAGTTGCTCCTGCTCTAGGGGCCGGGTTCAAAGGGCCGCCTAATTGCCGCGAACGCGCGACGCGGTCGCACCGGCCCACCGGTTGATCCCGGCGTCATGGGCGACGTCGTCAATCGCGCCCAGCTCCTCCGCACTGAAGTCGAGGTTATCCAGTGCCCCCAGGTTGTGCTCGAGCTGCTCCACCGAAGAGGCGCCCAATAGCGCCGAGGTTAGCGTGCGGTCGCCTTGGTCGCGCAGTACCCACGAAATAGCCATCTGAGCCAAAGACTGCCCACGCTTGCGCGCAATATCGTTAAGAGCGCGAATCATGGACAGGTTCTCCTCATTAAGCCAATCCTTTTCCAAGGTCTTATCTTTTGCTGCGCGGGAATCTGCGGGAATGCCATCAATATAGCGATCCGTCAGCATGCCCTGTGCCAGCGGCCCGAAGCCGATGACTCCCAATCCGCTACGCCCAGTGACGTCAAGCAGCGACTCGCCGTCTTCGCCGGGACGTTCAATCCAGCGGTTGAGAATGGAATAGCTTGGCTGATGAATCAGCAATGGGCAGCCTTCCTCTTCCATAAATTGCACGGCCTCCGCGGTAAGCTCCGGCCCGTAAGAGGAAATGCCCACGTAGAGGGCCTTGCCGGAAGCTACGATATCGCGCAGTGCATAAAGGGTTTCTTCCAGCGGGGTATCTGGATCCGGGCGGTGGTGATAGAAGATATCCACGTAATCCAAGCCCATGCGCTCGAGAGACGCGTCCAAGGAGCTCACCAGGTACTTGCGGGAGCCACCAAAGCCGTAGGGGGAATCATTCATCACCCAGCCGGCCTTGGAAGAGATGATCATTTCATCACGGAAGGGACGGAAATCGCGAGCGAAGATGCGGCCGAAGTTGGCTTCGGCGGCGCCAGGTTCCGGGCCATAGTTATTAGCCAAATCGAAATGAGTAATCCCCCGGTCATACGCTGCGCGTAGAATCTCGCGCTGCGTGGCCAGGGGACGATCGTCTCCAAAGTTCTGCCATAGACCAAGGGAAATGGCCGGCAACTTCAGACCAGAGTTACCTACTCGGCGGTACTCCATCGAATCATAACGGTCAGATGCGGGTGCATAGAAACTCATGGCACCCATTGTCCGCTTAATTCTTCGGTTTGTCAGCCTGCGGACGCTCCTCATCTTCCTCGGGGTCGCCGGATGCACCGGTTTCTTCGACCCACTTTTCAATTTCTTCCGGGGTGCGGTCGGTTTCTACCGCATCACGCTCGGTGTAGTAAGAGTAATCGTGGCGCTTTTCTTCGTACTTTTCCTTGTCAAAGTCCACGTCATCGTCGCTGTCGAGTTTCTCGGTGACTTCCTCCACCAGCTCATCATAAAGGGCCTCGTTATCCATATTGGAGTCCTCGATGTGCTGGCCAATTTCATCATCGTAGCGCTCGGCGTCATATTCCTTGTCCGGGTGCAGCTTCAGGTGCATGAGGGCACGTACGCGCTCGCGACGCACTGCCTCGTCCTGGATCTGGGACTGGCTACGGAACCACGCAAAAACCAAGATGGCGACCATGAGGATTCCCATGTAGCCAATGATTGGGTAGATGTAGTTCATCAAGGTCTTAAAACCGGCAAAGGAAACAGCGAAACCAGCCAAGCAGCCGATGACGAAGATGACCGGGTAGCGCTTCTCATGGCCGGCAGACAGGCGCTTACCCAGCGCGTAGAACATGCCGATGGCGGTATTAAAGATCATCAAGTAAATGATGACCGCCATGACAGCGCCCAATGTGGGATTGACGTCATCGACCAGAGACAACATCGGAATATCTGAGCCTTGTGCCTTATCCGAGTTCATCAACAGGGAGAAACCGGCAAGCCCCATCATGACGGAGTAGATAACGCCGCCCACAACGCCGCCCCAGCCGGCCTCGCGCGGGCTAATATTATCGCCGCCGATAACCAGGGACATAGATACGGCTAGCATCAGAGCAAGGCCGTTGTAGTTCAGTGCGGAAATCAGCCAGTTGCCAATCGGAGTATCGATTTGGCTGGAGGCGTCCATGGCAGCACCGATATCGTCCGGCATGTTAAGGCCGGTGTAGATGGCTACGCCAATGACCGCAATGATGATGGTCGGTGTTACCGCACCAATAACCTTGGACACCTTATCCACGTCGAGCATGCCAACGATCAGGACCAAGACCAGCATGAGCGTGGAACCGATCCACGTCTTCCAGCCAAATTGCTGCTGCATATTAGAGCCAGCACCAGCCAACATCACAAAGCCAATGGCAAAGAGGGTGATGATGACCGCCACGTCCAGCAATTTGGAAACAATCGGGTGGGTGACATTACGGAAAACAGTATTGTGTTCCGATGCGTGGAAATAGCTTCCCAACTGCAAGAACACTGTACCTGCAAGGGTCATGATGAGTGCGGCGATAATGATGCCAGGAATACCCCAGGTACCAAAGGCAGTGAAGTACTGCACCACCTCTTGTCCCGTGGCAAAGCCTGCGCCGACCAACAAGCCCACGAAGGACATTGCAATGGCGATAATGTTTTTAGAAGACACAGTTGCCTAACTTTTGTAGCGAATATCTCTCGCATACTGGTGCGCGCGGCCCCTTGTCCCCCGCTCCCCAGCACGTGGGCTACGCAACACCGATATGCGTTCCTTAAGGAATGGTACGTAAGTGACCCGCCAAACACCTACTGATGCATACCGATGTTGTGCTAAATCACATATGGGGATTCAGCGAAATCAACCAAACGCCTTAGTCTTCGAAAGTTGCGGTATCAATCACAAAACGGAATTTCACATCGCCGGCTACCACGCGCTCATAGGCAGCATCGACATCGTTGACACCGATCTTCTCGATGACGGCTCCAATGCCGTGCTCCGCACAAAAGTCCAGCATCTCCTGGGTCTCGGCGATACCGCCGATATTATTTCCCGTCAGCACCTTGCCGCCGCCGACGAGGCTGCCCATGTGGATTCCCAGTTCCTCTGGCGGAAGGCCGACCACGGACATGATACCGCGCGGCTTAAGCAGCTGCAGGTAATCATCGAGAGAGTACTGGGCAGAAATGGTGGACAGGATGACATCGAATTCGCCGCGGTGGTTGGCAAAGAAGTCTTCGTCTTCACCGGTGGCCAAAATGTGCTTCGCACCAAGCTCGTAGGCTTCCTTCTCTTTGCGCAAGGAGCGGGAAATCACGGTCACTTCCGCACCCTTTGCCGCCGCGATTTGGACACCCATGTGGCCCAATCCGCCTAGGCCGACTACAGCGACCTTGTCACCTTCCTTGACCTGCCAGCGGGCCAGCGGCGAATAGGTGGTGATTCCCGCGCACAGCAGCGGGGCTGCTTCATCAAAGTCAATACCCTCGGGGATGGTGCACACGAAGCCTTCATTGACGACTACCTTCTGTGCATAGCCACCTTGGGTAATGGTGCCGTCTACGTCCTCGGAATTATAGGTTCCTACATTGCCGTTAAGGCAGTTCTGTTCCTGTCCATTGCGGCATTGCTCGCACTCGCCACAGGAGTTTACTAGGCAGCCCACGCCAACGCGGTCACCCACCTTGAACTTCGTGACCTTATCGCCCACGGCTTCTACAACACCGGCGATCTCATGGCCCACCGTCAGTGGGAAGTGGGCTTCGCCCCACTCGTTTTGAATGGTGTGGATATCGGAGTGGCAAATGCCTGCAGCTTTGATATCAATGACCACGTCATCCTCGCGCGGATCGCGGCGCTCGATTTCTACGACCTTAAAGGGTGCTTCAGGGTTTTCCTTTTGCAATACTTTGCTCTTAATTGGCATGCCCACAACCCTACGCTTACCCCTGCTAACCTCGCCTAACGAAAATAATCACCAATTTTGACAGGAAATGAGGGTACAAAAAAGCCAGCCACGCGTCCTGTTCGAGGAAGTGCGAGCGCGGCTGGCTTAACGTGGTGCTTAGTTCAGCTTCTCTGCGATGAGCTTATTGACCTGACCAGGATCGGCCTTTCCCTGGGTGGCCTTCATGACCGCACCCACAATGGCACCGGTTACCTTCTTATTGCCGGCACGGTACTTCTCCACGATGTCCGGGTTAGCTGCCAGCGCATCATCCACGGCCTTTTCAATGGCGCCATCGTCACGCACGACCTCCAAGCCGCGCTTTTCGACGACCTCATCGACGTCGCCTTCGCCCGCCAACACGCCATCTACCGCCTTACGCGCCAGCTTGGTAGTCAGCTTCCCTTCATTGACGAGCGCGATAACGCGCGCCACCTGCTGCGGGGTAATGGACAAACCTGCAAGGTCGGTATCCTTCTCGTTGGCCTTGCCTGCTAGATAGGAAACCCACCAAGAGCGCGCCTCGTCCGGCTTCGCGCCGGCCTCAACGGTATCCACGATGAGGTCGAGTGCGCCGGCGTTGACCAAGTCGCGCATCTCTTCATCCTTGATGCCCCACTCTTCCTGAATGCGCGCACGGCGAACCCATGGCAGCTCCGGAAGGGTCTGGCGCAGTTCTTCTACCCACTCGCGTGGGGCGATGACCGGTGGAAGATCCGGGTCATTGAAGTAACGGTAATCCTCCGCGGTCTCCTTCGGACGCCCCTTGGAGGTAGTGCCGTCGGTCTCTTGGTAGTGGCGGGTTTCCTGATCGATGGTGCCGCCATCTTCAAGTACCTGTGCCTGGCGCTGCATCTCGAAGCGAACCGCCTGTTCCACAGAACGCAGGGAGTTGATGTTCTTGGTCTCGGTACGGGTGCCGAATTCTTCCTGCCCCACTGGGCGCAGAGACAGGTTGGAGTCCACACGCATCGAGCCCTGATCCATACGGGCATCGGAAACGCCTAGGGCTGCCACAAGCTCACGCAGAGCGGAAACATAGGCCTTAGCCACCTCCGGTGCACGCTCGCCGGCGCCGACGATCGGCTTGGTGACAATTTCAATGAGAGGAATGCCCGCACGGTTGCAATCCACCAAGGAAGCCGTAGCACCGTGAATACGGCCGTCCACGCCGCCCAAGTGGGTCAGCTTGCCGGTGTCTTCCTCCATGTGCGCGCGCTCAATTTCCACCCGCCACTCGGTGCCGTCCTCCAGCACTACGTCCAGGTAGCCGTCGTAGGCAATCGGCTCGTCATACTGGGAAATCTGGTAGTTCTTTGGCTGGTCCGGGTAAAAATAATTCTTGCGGGCAAAGCGAGAGGACTCGGCAATGGAGCAATTAAGCGCCAAGCCAATCTTGATGGCGCCCTCCACGCCCTTGGAATTTACTACCGGCAGCGCACCGGGCAGACCCAGTGAAACCGGGTCAACGTTGGAGTTAGGCGCTGCGTTGAAGTTCGTAGGAGAGGTAGAAAACATCTTGGTTTCCGTATCCAGCTCTACGTGGACTTCCATGCCCATTACCGGCTCGAACTTTTCTAGGACCTCATCAAAGTCCATCAGGTCATACATCGCAGCAGTCATGCGTGCCATCATAATACGTCCATGCACCCGCGCGCTCACGCCCCTAAGCTGAATATTATGACTACACCACATAGCGTTGATGCTCAGCTTATCGATGCCCCTTTGATCAACATCGCAGTCTTTCGCACTGCCCCCACGCCCGAGGAGGTAAGCGAGCGTTTGACCACCACTTTTGCCGATCGCTTGGGAGACATCACTCCGGGCAAGAATCCCGGTAGCCTCATGGCCGAGCTCGATGATTCATTCTTATTGCACTACCAAGCCATCGATACCCCTCCCACCCGCGATAGTTATGGTCTCCACCCCATTTTGAGCGCGGACGCACGCGGTCTCGATTCTGCCACCGCACAAATCCTCGTCTCCGTACTTCCCCGGGATGCAGAAGACAACCGTGCCAAGCAGTTTCGTGAGGCTCGCCGCGAGCACCTAGAGCTGCTCTCTAAAGCCACCGCTGTGGTAGCCGAACACCCAGAATGCCTCATCGTCCACAACCCCAGAGGCAACGTATCTATCGCTCCGAATACGTTCCTCGAGGCCGTTCGGGACAACCTTGCCCCGATGCACATTGCGCCAGTATGGCTCACCCAAAAGGGAAACAAGATTCTGGGTTATACCGTGGGGCTAGTCCAAGCAGGTCACCCCGAAGTCCAGGCGACCACCGAATCGATGGATCCCACCGATCTCTATTACAAGCTGGCTAATATCGCAGACCACGTTCTCCAAGGCGCCACCGTCAAGGACGGCGACACCTTAAGCTTCGAAGAAGGTCAGCCGCCCCTGACCGCACAGGAAGAACCCTGGTTTGTAGACGAGTCTCTTCCAGCGGTCACGATTGGTTTCTAGCTAGTACTCTCCTTCCTACGGGAATCCACATAGCGGCAGATGGCAGCCAGCACCGCACCGGAAAGGTTGTGCCACACGGAAAAGACGGCTCCTGGCAGAGCAGCCAATGGGTTCATATACGTCGATGCCAAGGAGGTGGCCAAGCCGGAGTTTTGCATGCCCACCTCGACGGCCATCGTGCGCCGAGCAGCGACTGGCTGCTTGGTTATCAATCCGGCTAGGTAGCCCAGACCGTAGCCACACCCGTTGTGGATAATCACGGCGGCAAAGACCAGCGCACCGGCGCTGGCGATGGTGTCGTGCGCTCCGCCCACCACGATGCACACGATGGCGGAAATCGCCGCAACCGAAATCCAAGGCAATGCCGAGTTAATCCTTGCCACCACCCGCGGCGCCAGCATGCCTATGAGGATGCCGGCGACGACAGGAATGAGCACCACCTTCACAATGGACCATGCCATAGACGAAGCGGAAACCGGCATATACTCCCCTGCCAGCCACAAGGTCAGCAACGGGGTAAACACCGGTGCCAATAGGGTGGAAATCGAGGTCATGGTCACCGACAGGGCTACATCGCCACGCGCTAAATAGGACACCACATTAGAGCTCGTTCCACCGGGAGCGCAGCCTACAAGAATGACCCCGGCCGCTACCGCTTCTGGGAGGTCCATGATTGCTACCACCGCCAATGCCACCAGCGGCATGATGACAAACTGCGCAACTACTCCGATGAGCACGGGAAGCGGCCGGCGGGCCACCAAGGCAAAGTCCACCGGCTTGAGGGTAAGGCCCATACCAAACATGACAATGCCCAGCAGCGGGGTGACCTGCGGGGCAAAGGATGCCGCGGTATTCGGTGCAAAGTATCCAATCACGCCGCCGATAATCACGAGCACCGGAAAGCCTAGCGCTGCGATAAATGCTTGGCGGTCTTGAGCTGCGGAGGGCACAGTAGCCGCCGCCATCCGATTATCTGTCATGCTATCGATACTCATAGACAAAAGAATACGCTCCCACCCAGTGGGAGCGCTATCCTAATATTCGAAATGTGCGTGGTCTCTACCCAAAGAGCGCTTGTGCATTGCGGTAACGCGATTCCGGCACTGTCTTAAGGGTTCCCACGGCCTCCTCCAACGGAACTAGATCAATATCCTCGCCATGGAGAGCTACACACATACCTGACTTGCCTTCATGGGTAGCACGGGCTGCGTGCACGCCGTATCGAGTTGCCAGAACGCGGTCATAGGCAGTCGGTGTACCGCCGCGCTGGATGTGTCCCAGCACCGTCGTTCGCACGTCATATCCAGTGCGCGCCTTGATCTCATCGCCAATAACCTGGCCAATACCGTTGAAAGTCTGGTGTCCGAATTGATCCACGCCGCCGGCTTCGAAGTCCATCGTCTCCTCCTTGGGGAGGGCGCCTTCTGCAACGCAAATAATGCCGTATTTTTCACCCATTTGGAAGCGGCGCTCCATCGCCTTGGTGATTTCTGCGATATCGAAGGGCTCCTCGGGCACCACCGTGTAATGCGCGCCACCAGCCATGCCCGCGTGCAAGGCAATCCACCCCACATGGCGGCCCATTACCTCCACAATCAGAATACGGTTATGAGATTCCGCGGTGGTATGTAAGCGGTCAATAGCATCGGTAGCTACAGATACTGCGGTATCAAAACCAAAGGTGTAGTCGGTGGCATTGACGTCGTTGTCAATGGTCTTTGGAACACCTACTACCGGCACCCCATTATCGGATAGCCACTTTGCCCCCTTGAGGGTGCCCTCGCCTCCGATGGCAATGAGGGCATCCACTTCGGCGTCGGCCATATTGGATTTAATCTGATCAAGACCCGCCTTAAACTTATCCGGATGCAGACGGCCAGTGCCTAGGATGGTGCCGCCGCGCAACAAAATGCGGTCGATTTCTGCATCATCATAGAGATCGCGACGGCGGTCCTCCATCAAGCCCACCCAACCGTCTTCATAACCTACGACGGTATCTCCAAATTCATTGGATGCGGTACGCACAACCGCACGAATTACAGCATTGAGGCCGGGGCAATCGCCACCGGACGTTAAAACACCTAGACGCATACCTACCAATCTAGCGCGCTATTTTTAGCCCTGCAGAGTGTCCCGAAAGCAGAGAGCAGAAACCAAGCCCACCACCAGCGCAACTACGATGACAAGGAGCGAATTAATAAGTGCCACTGCTGGGTCACCTGTTTGCATAACGGCAGACACTAAGGCGACGCCCACTACGGATCCCACTTGGCGGGAGGTGTTATACACACCGGATGCAGCACCCATGAGCTCCGGCGAAATATCGCGCAAGGTGGTAGCTGCGTTGGAACCCCAGATGAAGGACTGCCCCACGCCAAGGCCTGCAATGGGCAGCCCGAGCACCCACGGCAAGGCGTCTACATGCATCACCCACCATGCCGCAAGCAGAGAAAGAATAAGGAGGGAAAATCCCACCACTCCAAGAATTCGAGGATTCACATAATCCGCCATAATTCCCGCGAGCGGAGATATCAGTAGAGAAACCAGAGCCATTGGCGCCACGATAATGCCAGCCTCGCCTGCCGGAATGCCCTGCATGGTCTGCAGCCACAACATGATGGGTAGCATCACTGCAGCCGCCATAAACCCCATGGCAATAATGCCCACCGAGCCGGCAAGGTAATTGCGGTCGCGAAAGAGCGTCAGCGGCACCAGCGGGCTCGCCCCGCGGGCATCGGCGGTAGCCTGCAACCGAATAAAACCTGCGCTAGCGATTGCTCCGGCGAGCAGAATAAGCCAAATGGTCCAGCCCCACCCCAGTACTGGTCCCTGTTGGATGCCAAAGACAATCGCCGCCAACGCGATCAGAGAAACAACGGCCGATGGCGCATCGATGGACTGCGCGGTAGTAGGCAACTCGGGCACCCACAACAGCGCCAGCACGATGGCCAGCACCACGAAAGGAATGTGTACCCAAAAGGCGGCCTGCCAACCGAAGTTTCCCACTAAGAAGCCTCCGGCGAGTGGACCGACAAGTGCTGCAATCGAGCCGATTACACCCCACACGCCCAACGCACGTCCACGGCGCTCGCGTGCGAAGATTCGGTTGATGACGGACATACTTTGCGGCATCTGGAGAGATGCCCCTACGCCTTGCACGGCACGCGCGGCAATGAGTACTTCTACTTGGGGAGCTATGGCACAAACCATCGCACCGACCCCGAAGATAGCCACGCCCAGACAAAACATCCGGCGTTGGCCCAAAACGTCGCCCAGACGGCCGGCGAAGAGCAACGGCACCACTGCAGCCAATAAATAGGACGCGGATACCCACATGGCCTGGTTTACACCCGCGTCTAGATCACGTTGCAGGTTCGGCAGCGCGACCGCCACCATGGATTGGTCCAGAAGAGACACAAAGAATCCCAGGGACAGTGCAAACATGGCGCGCCATGCTTGGCGCTCAGGCGGCAAGTGCGTCTCCACAGTCATAGCCATAAAGTCTAGCGGGGCCAGAAGTATCGGCCTAGACTGGCCGCATGTCCATGATTGATATCAAAAAGCCCCAAGACGTATCTACCGCCACTACTGTCACCCTCGGCCTTATCGGCGGGTGGGTGACCGCCCGCGAGACCGGAATCCGCCCGCTCGGCGGCGTTATCCTCGGCGCCGCTGGCGTGTGGGCAGGCCGCTCTTGGGCAAAGAAAACCACTCCGGCTACCACTGCTGACCTGTGTGCACTCTACGTGGGCGCATTCGGCGCCTCCCACCCGTTGGCGAAGAAAATTGGCGCCTGGCCAGCCGTCCTTAGCGTGACCGCGGCCTCGGCGGGCGCAGCCTATGCGCTTTCCGACGCCAAGTAATCCCCCCCACACACACAAAATGCGCACCATGCCCGAAGACATGGTGCGCATTTTTAGTTTTAGTGTGCTGCGAGTTTTTACTTGGCAACACTAAACTCGGCCGCAGCTTCCTCGCTGCCCAAGGCTACGGTGCCGCCAGGGAGGTTAAAGAAGGAAGGCTTGGACTCAAGGAGGCCGAGCAGGGCGTCGGAAAGCTGCTGCGTATGCTCATCGCACGCCGCGCGGGTGGAGTTAAACTCGCCGACGCTGATGGTGCCATCCGCAGCCACCTTGTAGGTGGTGGTGTAAGTATTGCAGCCATCATTCATCACCAAGGAGTGGTCCTTGGCAAATTCGACGCTAAACTTTCCTTCTTCCTTAATGGAGTGGAGAGTTCCAGTGATGGTCTGCCCCTCGATGTGAGGCTCCAGCTTCTCCGCGCCCTTCGGCAGCGGGGCAATAAGCCCAGAGTTGGTCGGCGCGGTCATGCTGAACCCCGGATCGATGGAGGGCACCTGCGCGGCATTGGCAACGCCCACGCCCATGAGTGCAGCGGCGGACAGCGAAAAAATTGCGGTCTTCTTGAAATGCATACCCGATAATTTTACCCCCGCCGAATATAAATTCAACGGGGGCAGATAAACCTTTATGGAATTGCCAGGGACCCCACAGGAAGTCGCTTATTTATTGCGGCCAGCTTCATAGGCAGCGCCGACCTTGTACAGGCGGTCATCTTGGAAGGCTGGCGCCATGATCTGCAGACCGGTGGGCAAATTGGTATCGCTTGCCATACCGGATGGCACAGACATGCCGCACAGGCCAGCCAGGTTCAGCGGCAGAGTGCACAGGTCAAAGTTGTACATTGCCATCGGATCCTCGGCCTTCTCCCCCAGCTTAAACGCGGTAGTCGGGGTGGTCGGGGAAACAATTACGTCAACCTGCTCGAAGGCGCGAGCAAAGTCCTGGGCAATGAGCGTACGCACGCGCTGCGCCTGCAGATAGTAGGCATCGTAGTAGCCCACGGACAGTGCATAAGTACCCAGCATGATGCGGCGCTTGACCTCTGGGCCAAAGCCTTCTGCACGAGACTGGGACATGACCTGCTCGGCAGAGTGGGAGCCGTCATCTCCCGCACGCAGGCCGTAGCGCATGCCATCGAAACGCGCCAGGTTAGAGGACACCTCGCACGGCATGATCAGGTAGTACGCAGCCAGTGCGTCATCGAAGTGCGGGCAATCTACCTCGACAATCTCCGCACCCTGCTCGCGCAACTGCTCAACGGCGGCATGGTAGTTCTCCATCACGCCTTCCTGCCAGCCATCGCGCTCAAATTGCTTAATCAGGCCGACCTTGACTCCAGAGAGGTCCCCCTTAGCACCCTCGCGTACAGCGGCGACAACCGGCGCTACCGGCTTATCAACGGAAGTAGCATCGAAAGCATCGTGGCCAGCGATGACCTCGTGCAGGAGCGCGGTATCGAGGACAGTGCGGCCGCACGGGCCCGCTTGGTCGAGGGACGAGGCAGCAGCGATAAGACCGTAGCGGGACACGGTGCCGTAGGTCGGCTTTACGCCAACGGTGTTGGTCAGTGCAGCTGGCTGGCGGATGGAACCACCGGTATCGGTACCGATGCCAAGCGGCGCCTGACCGGATGCAAGCGCAGCAGCGGTACCACCGCCGGAGCCGCCTGGGGTGCGCTCCGTGTCATAAGGGTTATGCGCTGGGCCAAAAGCAGAGTTCTCATTGGAAGAACCCATAGCAAACTCATCCAGGTTGGTCTTGCCCAGGATGGGGATTCCAGCCTCGCGCAGGCGCTTGGTCACGGTAGCGTCATAGGGAGAAACGTAGCCCTCCAGCATCTTGGAAGCAGCGGTTGTCGGCGCATCGGTGGTAACCAGCAGGTCCTTAAGCGCCAGCGGCACGCCGGCCAGACCAGAAGCAGGCTCTTCACCGGCATCGAGTGCCTTATCCACGGCGTCGGCAGCCGCGAGGGCTTCTTCCGCGCCCACATGCAGGAAGGAGTTAAGCTCCTCGTTGGTCGCCGCAATACGGTCTAGGAATGCCTGGGTTACCTCGCGGGAAGTAATTTCACGGGCGTGAATCTTCTCCGCCAGCTCGGCAGCAGTCAGGGAGGTCAGGCCCTCCGCGGGAACGGTCAGGTTAGACATTTATTCTCCTCCCAGGATCTGTGGCACAACGAAGCGCTCTTCTTCTACGGCCGGTGCTTGGTCCAAGGCCTGTTCTGCAGTAAGGGTGCGCACAATAACGTCCTCGCGCATCGGGGCGTCCACGGAGTGCGGGTGGCTCATCGGCTCCACGCCCTCGGTATCAACGTTTCCCACCGCGGAAACCGAATCAACAATTTCATCAATCTGCGTTGCGAACTGGGCTAGCTCTTCCTCACTCAGGGCCAGGCGGGAAAGCTTGGCGAGGTGGGCTACCTCATCACGCGAAATCTCAGACACGCGAACTCCATCCTTTTTCTGCATAATTGACACGCGGGTGAAAAATATTCACCGTCAGCATGTACTATGTGAATTGCTAACGACCCATGGTACTGCACCGACCACGACGGTTGCCGCGTCACCCCAAATTTGCGTTGCTTGAAGCCCGCATTGTGACGCACGTATCATGTCTGGGACTACAAACTACCGAAAGCGTGCAAGACCATGTCCTTTTTGATCCGCGTACTGCTCCCCGATGCTCCTGGCAGCTTGGGCCAGCTTGCCGACGCCTTTGGACTCGTCGATGGCAATATCCAATCGGTCGATATCGTAGAAAACTTTCCCGATGGAACAGTCATGGATGACATTGTCATTGAGTTGCCGCAAGGCACCATGGCCGATGTCCTCATTACCGCCGCCTCCTCTGTCGAGGGCGTGGAGGTCGACTCCATCCGCCCATTCAGCGGCCGCGTAGACCGCCGCGGGCAAATCGAGCTCCTTGCACGAGTTGCCCATGCCACGAATGTCACTGCCGCAATGGAAGAGGTAGTAGCCGCGATCCCAAGGGCTCTAACCTCCACGTGGTGCATCGTCATCGACAATAACGAGCCCATCCACCGCGTAGCTTCTTCCAATGCCGCCCCCGAAGATGATGGAACCGTACCTCACGATATTGAGGTGGAAAGCGCCCGCGTGCTCAGCCCTGATCGTGATGAATGGATCCCGGAAAGTTGGTCGCTACTCGATTCCGCCTTGGCCGCTGCCCCGCTCGGCGATACCGGCCTAGTTATAGCCATGGGCCGCACCGGCGGCCCTGACTACCTAGCCTCCGAGGTGGAGCACCTAGGTCACATCGGCACCATCTTGGGCAGCTTCCTCAAGTAGCCGGACCGATTTAGGCTTCACCTGTTTCTAGTAGCTGCTGGAATTCCGCTTCATTGAGAATCGGGATTTCCAGCTCACGGGCCTTGTCCTCCTTGGAGCCCGCGTTCTCACCGGCCACCACATAGGAGGTCTTCTTCGAGACCGAACCGGTAGCCTTTCCCCCGCGAGAAACAATAGCTTCTTTCGCGGAATCACGGGTGAAGTTCTCCAAGCTGCCGGTCACCACGATGGTCAGACCCTCTAGAGTCTGCTCCTGGTGGTCTTCCACCGCTACCTCCATAGCCACCCCTGCGGCAGCCCATTTGTCCACGATAGTGCGGTGCCAGTCCACTTCGAACCAATCATGGAAAGATTGTGCGATGGTCATACCCACGCCATCGACTTCTGCCAGCTCCTCCGTTTTGGCTGCGCGTAGCTTTTCCATGGATCCATAGCGGGAGGCCAGCGCCCGAGCGGCAATTGGCCCCACGTGACGAATAGACAGCGCGACCAGGACGCGCCAGAAGTCACGGCCTTTGACCTCATCCAGATTCTTTAACAAGTTCTGTCCGGCCGTATTGACCTTGACATTTCCTTCTTTTTTGGTGCGCTTGTCCTTTGTATCCTTCTTCGCCGTGTAGACGTCCGAGGCCAGGAGCTTTTCCTCGGTGAGCTCGAAAAGCTCTGATTCGTCGACGAGAATGCCATTTTCAATTAAGTCCATTGCCCCCTTCTCGCCCAGGGCCTCAATGTCCAGTGCCTTGCGCGAGGCCAAATACTCCAAGCGCGCGGAAAGCTGTGCTGGGCACGATTGGGTATTGGGGCACCGCCAATCCGCGTCGCCGTCTTTTTGTGGGGCCAACTTCGTGCCGCATGCCGGGCAGTTCTCCGGGAAGGCCCACTCATACTCGCTACCATCGCGCTGCTCGCGCACTGGTCCGAGCACCTCCGGGATAATCTCGCCCGCCTTGCGAATGATGACGGTATCCCCGATAAGCACGCCCTTGCGCTTTACCTCGGACTGATTATGCAAGGTAGCCATGGACACTGTGGAACCGGAGACAAAGACCGGCTCCATAATGGCAAACGGGGTCACTCGCCCGGTACGCCCAACACCCACCTCAATGCCCTTAAGCTTTGTAGTCACCTCTTCCGGTGGATACTTATAGGCAATGGCCCAGCGCGGGGCGCGGGAAGTCGCACCCAGTGCGCGCTGCGAGCCCAAATCATCTACCTTGACGACGAGTCCATCCATCTCAAAGATGGCATCGTGGCGGTGTTCTGCCCAATGTGCCACCTCGTCCTGGACCTGCTCAGCCGAGTAAACCTGCTTGGTATATGGGGAAACGGGCAGCCCCCAAGCCGCAATTGCCTTATAGGCATCATGTTGGGAGGTGGGTGAAAATCCCTCGCGCGCGCCTAGGCCGTGACACACCATTTTCAGGCGGCGCTTTTTCACCTCGGCGGGATCCTTCATACGCAGTCCACCTGCCGCGGCATTGCGCGGATTAGCAAACTTTTCCTTGCCATCGGCCGCGCGCTCCTCATTGATTTCTTCAAAATCCTCGGGGCGCATATAGACTTCGCCGCGAATCTCGATCAGCTCTGGGACCGGGTATTCATCTGTCCCCTTGAGCTCATGCGGAATGTCTTCAATCACGCGTGCATTAGCAGTGATGTCTTCGCCCACCGTGCCATCGCCACGGGTCGCGGCGGTGGTCAGGCGCCCATTGCGATAGACCAAATCGATAGACAAGCCATCAATCTTGAGCTCAGTGAGATAAGTCTTTGCTGGGGTTCTTTCGAGCCAATCCTGCATCTCGCCAGCGCTAAAGACATTGTCCAAGCTCATCATGCGCTCAAGGTGTTCAATATCCTCACCGGCGCTCGGTGCAGCACCCACCTGCTGGGTAGGTGAATCAGGCACGGCAAGCTCAGGATGTTCTTCTTCGAGTGCAAGAAGGCGTTGGAAGAGGGCATCAAAGTCGGCGTCGGGAATAGCCGGCTCACCGTTGTAGTACAGGTTGCGGTGGCGGCGCACTTCCTGCGCAAGGTCATTCCATTCACGGTGCAGATCAACTGGATTAGTCACGCTGCTCAAGTGTAGCTATCCCTCGTGTCGGGGCTAGCTACTAAGGTATTGATCATGACTTTCGACGCCTCCCACATGCTCGCCTTCGACCTTGAGACCACCTCGGCCAATCCCAAAGAAGCCCGCATCGTCACCTCTGCCTTAGTCCGCATTGATGGCCGCGATGTACAAAAGGTGGAGCACCTCGCCGATCCCGGAATCGAGATCCCGGAGGAAGCGACCAACGTGCATGGCATCACTACCGAAAAGGCCCGCGCCGAGGGCCGACCGCACGAAGAGGTTCTGAAAGATACAGTCGAGGCCATCAAGGCCGCCTGGGAGGATGGTCTAACGCTCATTGTCTACAACGCTGCTTTTGATCTCACCGTGCTGCGGAGCCTCACCGGCGATTTCACGGTCACCGGCCCAGTCTATGACCCCTATGTAATCGACCGCGTCAGTGATAAGTGGCGCAAGGGCAAGCGCACCCTTGGCGCCGTGTGCGAGCACTACGGCGTCGAGTTGGGCAACGCCCACGAAGCTACTGCCGACGCCCTCGCAGCCGCCCGCGTCGCTTGGAAACAGGTACGCCAGCACTACCCCAACTTGGCGCAGATGGATGAAAACGAGCTCATGGAATTCCAGGCGGTCAAGTGGTACGAGGATCGGACTGCATTTAAGAAATACCTAGAGGGCAAGGGCCGCGATGCCTCGGATGTCTCGACTGCATGGCCTCTAATTTCCTAAAACCATTGCAACAGTTCTAGATTTTTGGAATTCTAGAACTATGGAATCCTTAAAATCGAGAGTCTTGGCCCTCGAAGAACGCGTCGCCAAGCTCGAAAGCCCCACAACAACCCCAGTAGAAGCTTCCGCTGACGAGTCCTCGATGTGGCTCGCGGACGCCCTCGAGCCCTCCCAAGAGCTCCCCGAGGGATCCGTGATTTTTGGCGGCAACCTCACTATCGGCCAGAGCTCTTATGCCTACCAATGGCAGCGACCAGCTGAAGCAGTGACACATGGCGACTGGTCCGAGAACCTCGACCGCCTCGCCGCATTAGCTCACCCTGTTCGTGGCGACATCCTGCGCCGGCTTCTCACCGCCCCGGCCACCGCCACTGAACTTGTCGATGAAGAAATAGTTACGTCCACCGGTACCGCCTACCACCACCTCAGCGCCCTCACCGGTGCTGGCTGGACCACCAAGACAGGCGGAAGATACGCAATTCGACCTGCCCGAGTGGTTCCCCTCCTGACCATCATTACCGCAAGCGAGGCCCACTAATGCGCAAATTAGCCCTGGCCACCATTGTGGCCGCGATATCGGCCGCCTTCTTGCTCATCGTTGGACCCCAGCGAATCTCGATGGCTACTACCGCAACCGGCGATTCAGAACTCTCCACATACCTACGGGAGCACCCAGAGCCTGGCTTCCACAACCTCGCTGCCTTCACACTTGTACAGGGAAAGACCGCCTTCGCCGGACTTGGCGCCGATGAGCACACCGAGGTGGAAATCGGCTCTGTAACCAAGATGTTCACGGGGGAAATTGCCCACCAACTAGTAGAAGAGGGAAAGATTCGGCTCGACACCACGGTGGGCGAAGTTCTCGAGGTCGGCGACTCACCCGTCTCCGATGTCACAGTTCAGGAGCTGCTCGAGCACACCTCGGGGCTTCCACGGTTAGCGAATGGCAGCTTTTTCTCCTCCGTATTCGGGAGCGTCACTGGCGCTAACCCCTACGCGGGAGAAACCAACCGAAACATCTTAGATACAGCGATCGAAGCAAAGCTTGAAGATCGTGGTACAGAAACCTATTCCAACTTGGGATACGCCCTGCTCGGAATCCTTTTGGAAAGGGTCACTGATACGCCCTATGAACAGCTGCTCCACGAGAGAATCTTTAAGCCAGCTGGGATGACGGAAACTTACCTCATGACACCAGGGGCCGTCCCCGAAAATGCTCCACGCGGACTCACCTCCACCGGCCGAAAGGCTGAGCCTTGGGAAATGGACGGCTGCTTTGCTGCCGCTGGAGCCATTAGGTCCACTGCGAGTGATATGGCAGCTTTCACTGAGTGGTTTATCAAAAATGGCGACACCGCTTTCGGCTGGCAAGAGGACGAAGATAACCACACCTTCTGGCACAACGGTGGCACCTACGGATACTCGACAATGCTCATCATTGATCCGAGGAGTGGTCGCGCAGCCTTCGCTAATAATGATTCTCCGGCGGGAACCGAAGATCTCGCCCAAGCACTGTTCGACCAGCTTTAAGGAACCACAATGCTTTTATCCATAGCCATCGCCGCCATTATTGCCTCCGAACTCTGGAGCGCATGGAAAGCTCTAAAGAAACCAAACTCCACCATTTCGCTGGTTGCAACGCTAATAATTACTGTTATCACCGTGATATTTATTGGTTACGCAATGCCGTGGTACAGAATCCTGAATTATGGCTGGTGGTACGCTCTCGTAACCGCTTGCTCCCTTCATATAGGTTGCGTCGCCTGGCGTATCTACACGCTCGACAAAGAGAAGTCTCCCAATTCTCCTAACTCTCCAAGTATGACTGAAAGTCTCCCAAATCTCCGACAAAACGGGTTACACTAGACGCATGGACAACCCATTCCGCCCGACATTCGGCGCCCCTCCCCTATTCTGGGTCGGCCGCG
Source organism: Corynebacterium sp. KPL4072 (assembly GCF_037908395.1). Lineage (NCBI taxonomy): Bacteria > Bacillati > Actinomycetota > Actinomycetes > Mycobacteriales > Corynebacteriaceae > Corynebacterium > Corynebacterium sp. KPL4072. The sequence continues at coordinate 120,552 of NZ_JBBMGE010000004.1, read as the reverse complement.
GCGTCGTGCTCGATAGTTTCCGCACTGCCCTCGATGGTTCAGCAGGCAATGCCTCCCGTTCCATGGTGCTAAGCGGCGCTAGGGGCATCGGCAAAACGGTCCTTATCAACGAGTTGGAGGACATCGCCGAGGCCCGAGGGTGGGTAACGCTACGCGCCTCAGGGCGCTCCACCATGGTCGAGGAACTGGTCAATACCACCATCCCCAGGCTGCTTGAACAACTCTCTCCGAGCGACAAGAAGAAGGTCAGCCGCATCGGCATCGGCGGCGTGGGATCAATCGGCTTCGACCATCAAAAGGAAGATCGCTTCACCCCCACGCTGAATACTCGACTGCGTGAGCTTTCCGCAGAGCTAAAAGGCACCGGAATCCTGCTTACCATCGACGAGGTGCAAGACGCCGATGTCGAAGAGCTCACCACCATCGCAGTGGCCTACCAAGACCTGGTGCGCGATGAAATTGATATCGCTTTGGTAGCCGCCGGCCTTCCCCAAGGGGTCAACCACCTATTGGATTTGCCCGGGGTGACGTTTCTGCGCCGGGCTCAGAAGTTCGTCTTAGGACCGCTGTCTCCGGCCAATTCGCAGCAGGCTCTAGAGCACACAGCGTCCGGCTCGGGGTTAGAGTTTAGCCCCGAGGCGACTAGGGACGCCGCGGCGCTTACCCGCGGCTACCCGTACCTCGTGCAATTGGTTGGCTCGCTGGCATGGGAGCGCAGTCGCCAGAATCAAGAAAGTGGCATTTCTCAGGAGACGATTGCTTCGATAGCTCCAGATGCGATTTCAATTATGGGAGCGCAGGTGCACCAGCCTGCGACGTTGACCTTGCCACCGGCGCAGCGGGAGTTTTTGGAAGCAATGGCCGCAGTCGAAGTGGATGGCATCGCCACCATTGCCGACATAGCAGGACACATGGACCGCACTGTACGATCTTTGTCCGCCACTCGCCAGCGGCTTATCGACGCCGACCTGATCGAACCCACCGCACACGGTAAACTGCGCTACGTCATCCCCTATATGGGTGAATACTTCACTACCACGGATAGCCGCGGGCGTGTCGATTAAAGATCGCCGGCGTCGCGGATGAGGATGCCCGCCACCTCAGCGGCAAAGGAGTAGCTGGGCGCGGCCTTTTCCACCGGCCACGGGAAGATATCAACCTGCTCTGGAATTCGCTCCCGCGACAGTCCCATGCGGTCAAAGTGCTGTGCAATAGCAATAGCTTCCGTGCGAGCATCTTGCCCTGCCACGCCCAATCCGACGCGAGCGCCGCCATCAATCAACTGCCCCAAGCCATCGAGATGCTCGGGCGAGGCTAGACCAGCAAAATCGAGCAGCACCGTCTTCGCCGCCACTTCCCATATGGGTTTGCGAAGCCGTAGGTAGTCCGCGCCAAACTCCGCCAGTGTCGCATTGACCTGGTCTGCGGAAACAGCCCTAATCGTATCGAAGTCGGTGGTCCCTGGAAGGGAGCCCGAAAGGACGTCGGCAAGCAGGGGCTCGTCCAGCTGCACTCGCACTTCTGCCCCAAAGCGCTGTGCCACCTGTGCCTTGTGTTCCTGAATTCCGGCCAATAGTGCACCACACAGGTCCCGGAAAGCGCCCGAATCAGTAATCGCGCGGTGCCCGTTTCCTAGCTCCACAGCGGCCGCCAAACTCCACGGTCCTACCGCTTGGACCTTGATACGGGGAACTGACTCGCCCCACACCTCCTGAATCTCGTCCACGTCCCGGCTCATCTGGTCGACAATCCGGTGCGAGATGAGCTGCGGCCGATCGCTGAGCACCCATGAGCGCGGTCCGCGGTCAATGGAGACTGCTTCCAACAAACCCGCTGTGCGTCCAATGGCCCCAGCATAAATCCCGCGGTCCGGCAACTGCGGAAGGTGCGGGAGACCACCGGTCTCACCCATCACGATGTCTGCCGCCTCACTCATGGAGTATCCCGGCATAGGGCCTAAGCCAAAAGCATCCATATTCACCTCGGCGCTAGTATTATTTCTCAGAATTATCTATCCGATACGCGACGTATCACTTCGAAAGGAACCTTACTATGGGCGTGGAAAAATACTCCGGCTGGACCTTCTACAACGAATGCGAAATTCCCCAGGACATTTCCACCGTCTTGGCCGAACAGGAATATCCAGTGTGCGCTTTTAAGACAGTCCGCGATGCCGCCGTATTTACCAATAGGCGCCTCATCATCCGCGACGCGCAAGGTCTTACAGGCAAAAAGGTAGAGATGTACTCCCTGCCCTATTCCTCCATCAACATGTGGTCCACGGAAAACGCAGGAAAGCTCCTTGACTTCAACGCGGAGCTGCAGCTGTGGACTAGGGCTGGCGAATTCAAAATCAACATTGGCCCAAATATCGATGTCCGTGCCCTAGACCGCCTCATTGCCAACTGCGTGCTTAATTAGTTCCGCAGATCGTGCCGGAGCCGATGACGATGTCTCCCAGCTCATCCGGCGAAGGCAAATACAGCACCGCCGCCTGGCCACGAGCCACGCCGGAAAGCGGCTCCTTAAGCTCAAGGCGCATCTCATCCGCAGCGCGGTCGACGTGCGCGACACAAGGCACCACGGAACCATGCGCACGCACCTGAACCTCGCACTCGAAGTCCCCATCCATGCCTGGGTGGAGGTACTTCAGGCGGTCAGCGTGAATCGAGGTCACGGCCAAGTCCTCGCGGGCACCGACGGTCACCGTGCCCGTAGAAGCATCGATGTCGGTGACGTAGCGGGGACGGCCGTCGGCAGCCGGCGCCTTGATGTCTAGGCCCTTTCGCTGACCGATGGTGTAGTTCCATGCACCATCGTGCTCTTTAAGCTCCGTGCCCTCCTGATCCACGATCAGGCCAGGGCGAAGCCCGATGCGAGCGCCCAAAAATGCCTGAGTGTTGCCGTCGGGAATGAAGCAAATATCATAGGAATCCGGCTTCTTCGCGGTGGAAAAGCCATGCGCCGCGGCCTCTTCACGGATCTGCGGCTTAGGAGTATCGCCAATGGGGAAAAAGCAGTGCTCCAGCTCTTCGGCCGAGATGACACCCAAGACATAAGACTGGTCCTTATTCTCATCCAAAGAACGGCGCATGTAGCCGTTTTCGTCAATGGTGGCATAGTGACCCGTCGCCACAGCATCGAAGCCAAGCGCCATGCCCTTTTGTAGCAGTGCCCGGAACTTAATCTTCTCGTTGCAGCGCAAGCAAGGATTAGGTGTCTCGCCGCGAGCATAGGAATCCACGAAGTCCGTGATGACTTCTTCTCTAAATTCCTCCGAAAAATCCCACACATAGAAGGGGATGCCCAACTTATCGCAGATGCGGCGAGCATCGGCTGAATCCTCCAGCGAGCAGCAACCGCGCGCTTTCTCTCTGGTTTGCTGCGCGTCCTTGTGCAGGGCGAGGTGAACGCCAATCACCTCATGGCCAGCTTCTACCGCCCGGGCGGCGGCAACAGATGAGTCCACGCCGCCGGACATGGCAACCAATACTCGCATCTCGCTCCCCAATTCACCTTGACTACAGGCCCGAAAGTCTACTCCCTAGCCCCAACGCGGTTTAAATCGAATCCATTCCCTAAGCTTGTGTCACATGGGAAGAAAGCGAGCCTCCACCGAACAAGGAATCACCGGCACCTACGAAATCTCGACCGGAACAGCCGAGGTTGTGGCGGATGAATTCCGCGATGGAGCCTATATCCTCAACGTTAACGGCGTGCCGAGTAGCCACATCGTGCTGGGCGAGCCAGAAGAATTGGAGTTCGAATACATGCGCTGGATTGCAGCGGCCGTCGAACACCTCAATACTCGGCCAGCGAATAAGCTGCGTGTCACCCACCTAGGTGGCGCAGGCTGCTCCCTTCCACGCTATTTTGCCAGCAAGCTCCCGGGTAGCCGCCACACGGTGGTCGAACTCGACGCCAAACTGGGGGAATTGGTGCGTACGCTTTTCGACGTCCCCCGTTCCCCTACCGTGAAGATCCGCGCCGGCGAAGCACGCAAAGAAACCGAGGGGTTCCTGCCCGCCAGCCGCGACATCATCATCCGTGATGTATTTGCTGGCGATAAGACTCCGGCTAGCCTCACCACCGTGGAGTTCTTCCAGGCTGCAAAGCAGGCACTAGAGCCAGGTGGACTCTATATTGCCAATTGCGGAGACCATTCTGATCTGCAGCTAGCAAAAAGCGAACTGGCCGGACTAAGCAAGGTTTTTGACCACCTCGCGGTCATCGCGGACCCACCAATGCTTAAAGGCCGGCGCTACGGAAACATCATCCTTATAGCCTCGGATACAGAAATGCCAGCCGAGGGCTCCATTGAAGCCGCTCAGCTGGCTAAGGCACTCCTTGGCGGGGCGGTGCCTGCCCACTACAAGGACGAGGCGTGGACCCGCGCGTTTTTCGCTGGTGCTACTGCAGCACGCGATTAAGTAGCGTGGCTACTTGGCCCGCATCGAAATCGGGAACATCAGCGCCAGCCTTCTTGGCCGCGTTCTTAGCCTCCGAAACTTCGGACTCGGAGACATTGCCAGACTTAACGTTGTTCACGTGACCGGCATTGTCCAACAGGATTGCTAGGTCACTGACAGAGAAGTTCCCCTTTGCCATATCACCCAGATCTTCTACTGGGAGGACATCCTTGTCCTGCAAGGTCTTCACGAAGCCTGCTAGACCTTGCGCTGCTTGGGGGTCAAGGCCGGACTTTTCGGCGGCGTCGACAAGCTGTGGTACCGCAATCAGTCCTGCTGCGAGGGCTAGGATAGCGCCGATAAGCGGCGTGCTGTCCGAGCTTAGGTCAACGCCATCGCCCACCACGAGCTGTTCGAGCGCGCCGCCGACATCCACATAATTTCCATCGCTAAAGGACTGCAGCTGCTGCTTGGAACCATTAAAAAGGTTCATATCAACGTCGGTAGGAATTCCAGCCACCTTGCCGGAGCCAGAACGCTGCCAGAAGGATAGCTTCTTCCAGCCACCCACGGCCTCGGGCGCCTGATCCTGATAGGCCGCAAGCCACAACGGCATATCCGAGAACTTCTGGGAGTTATTCATCTGCCCCATCCAGAAGTACTTGTAGGTGTAGATCATGGGAGTGCGGCCGGTAAGGCGCTTGAGCTCGCTGGTAAATTCTTCGATCCACTGCTCCAACTGGGCCGCGGATTTACCTTCATCCACCTCGATATCGAGTGCGGGAGGCAATGTCTGATCTGGCGCCAGCGCAATCTGCGCGGCAAAGTTCGCCGCTTGCGTTTTGGCGTCAGTCGATGGACGAGCGTAGTGATATGCGCCTGTCTTAAGGCCGGCAGCGTGGGCGGCCTGAACATCTTCGACGTAGTGCGGATTTACCCAATCCCCACCCTCAGTTGCTTTTACAAATGCAAAAGACTGACCGTCAGTACGTACCTTAGACCAATCGATGGGCGTACCGCCCGGGTGCTGGTGTGCCGCAACGTCCACGCCCTTAGGGGCGCCAAAGCTCACCGCCTGGGCAACAGCGGTACCACTAATAGCTAGTGCAGCCACGGTAACTACCGCAGTAATACTCTTTCGGAGTGCCTTCTTTGAAGTCATGCGCGTGAGTCTAACAATGGTTTCACTCTATCAACATCTTTAACACGCGCCACTTGAGATAATTTTCTTTTCTTCTATTCCTGTCACCGTAGGCAATTTCACCATTTAGAACATACTTTTGCCTCCCCTCTTGTGGCGGGCGCACCCACGGCGTAAGATAGACACCGTGAAGATTAGTTCAGCAGTTCTAATATTCGGGGGAAATAATTTTGGAAGCCTATTACATAGTCAATGATCCTAAAGATCCATTAGCAGCTAAAGCTACCGAAACCAGAAAGCAAGATTACCTTTTCTGGAAAGACGCCAAACCAGACTTAGAAGACGATTTCGACATTTCTTGCCATACCCTTGCCACCCGTACGGGATTGAGTGAGCGGCGCACGCGCGATATAACCATGGCGATCTACCGGCTGGCTGAGTTACCTCTAACAATGGCCCTGCAGGAAACCTACTACTTCCTGGATTTTTCTCGCCTCATTACTATCGACGCCGTACTTAGCAAGCTCGGTGATGTCCCTGCGGAAACCCTCGAGAGGATAGACCAAGAACTATCTCGTTATTTGACCCCCTCGAAGCCGGGACAGGTACTACCCTCCAACACGAATTTACGGCGAAAACTCAATGGCCTCATTGCTATTGAAAACCCATCCACCGAAGAAAACAAAGAGGCTCCCACGAAGAATAACTCCTATTTCACCTACTCCAGCTTCGGTGGCAAAGCCGGGCTAGCAGTTGAATTTGACGAAACTACCCTTATAGCTATCGACGAACACATCAGCATAGCCGCCGAGGAACATGGCCTTTCCAAGGCAGAAGCACTGGCCAAATTGATTCTGGGTGAAATTGAGTCTCGGACTAAGGTAGTTCTGCATATGTATCGCGCCCATGATCAGGAGTCTGCACCCGCGTTTATCCGGGGATTCGGATGGGTAAGCCCAGAGACCGCGGATAACCTGCGCCCCGCTCAGACGCGAGACATGGACTTAGCCAAAGAAATGGAAAGCGAAAGCTACGTTACTCCCCCGCTCATAGGCGCCTATGTGGAAGGCCGCGATGGGGTGTGCCGCTGGCCGGGGTGCTACCGCCCTGCGGAAAGCTGCCAGAAAGAGCACCGCATTGACCATGCTCGAGGAGGGAAAACTGCAGGGAGCAATTTGGCTTCACTATGCCAGCACCACCATAACGTCAAGACTGGCGGCGGTGCTTTTTATATCATGGATCCACACACTGGGGACATTGTGTGGCTGTTTGATGATGGGCGCTGGGAATATGACGAGCCCCAAGGACCGCTAGCACCCAAGAACAAGAACTGGGCGCTAACGGTGGGCCAAGCTATCGCCGCCCGACGGGCAGCGGCGAAGGAAAGGAATGAAAGCTAGACGGATCGGGCTCGGGAGATTACCTCGGGAAGATGAGCCAACACGTAATCGACATCTTCTTCCAAAGTAAGCCGGCCTAGCGTAAAGCGCAAGGAACCGATTCCTTCAGCCTCGCTTACTCCCATCGCTTCCAGAACGTGAGACATGCGGTTTACACCTGCGCTACAGGCGCTGCCGGTTGAGGCCTCAATCTGCAGGGAATCTAGCAGCATGATGAGGCTATCGCCATCTGCACCAGGGAAAGAGACGTGCAAGTGAGAAGGCAAACACGGTTCAGTGGAATTGATGACTGCATTGTCAATGGTGGCGAGAATTCCATCGCGGAGCTTATTGCGAAGCGCGGAAATCCGCTCACCTTGAGTAGAAATTTCCGCGACGGATTCCTCCAAAGCCGCAGCTAGACCGGAAGCACCAGCGACGTCGACAGTTCCAGGACGAATTCCGCGCTCCTGCCCACCGCCATAGGCAATGGGTTGGGGTGAGGGACTCCGCTTGGCTAGAAGTAGGCCAATGCCGCGGGGACCGCCGAACTTGTGGGCGCTAGCTGCAAGGCTGGTGATCCCTAGGTGGGAAAAGTCGATGGGAACCTTTCCTACCGCTTGCACGGCATCAACGTGTACCGGTGTACCCACTGCGCTGGCTCGGGCGGCAATATCTTCGATGGGTTGAATGGCGCCGGTTTCGTTATTGGCCCACATGCAGGTAGCGACGTCGGCAAGCGTGTCTAGAGCCGACAGGTCTGCTATGTGTCCGGAGCGATCGACAGGAAGAATCTCGACGGTAGCACCCGAATTGTGCAGCTTAGCCACGGTATCGCGCACGGCGGGATGCTCAATATCGGTGGAAACTATGCGGTTTGTTTTACCGGCCGCATAAAGTCCCTGAATGGCGATATTGTCTGCCTCTGTGCCAGAAGAAGTGAAAATCACCTCGATTGGCTCGCAGCCGAGGAGTGAAGCAACCTTCTCGCGGGCATCATCGAGCACAGACCGAGCCTTGCGGCCGGAACCATACTGCGCGCCGGAGTTCAGGGAGCCAGCCGCAGCTACCCACGCGTCAATCGCGCTCTGGCGCATCGGCTGAGTAGCAGCGTAGTCAAAATAATGCGGCATTACTGACGTGCCTTCAGTTCCTCGGTCAAGGCTGGGGCGATTTCATGGAGGTCGCCCACAACGCCAAGGTCCGCGATCTGGAAAAATGGCTCATCCTGGTCCTGGTTGACCACCACAATAGTGCCAGAGGTCTGCATGCCGGAGGTGTGTTGGATAGCGCCGGAGATGCCCAAACCGATGTAGAGCTCAGGCGAAACGGTAACGCCAGTCTGGCCGATCTGATAGGCAGCGTCATAGAAGCCTTCGTCTACCGCATCGCGGGTAGCGCCGACTGCGGCGCCGAGGGCGTCGGCAAGCGGCTCGACAACATCACCGAATTCATCACCCACGCCCCGGCCGCCAGCGACGACCACCTTGGCTTCGGTAATTTCCGGACGTGCAGATTTCTGGGCAGGGGTAAAGGAAGTTACCTTGACATCTTTGCCAGTAGCGGCCGGCAACGGCATCGGGGCTGGTTGCGCTTCCACCTGCTGTGGTGCGGCCTCTACCGCGCCTGGGCGCAGCGTATAGATCGGGCACTGGCCGGTAGTGGTAGAGGTAGTCTCATAGGAGCCACCAAAAATGGTCATCTGGGCGGAACCATCAGCAGCGATGCCGCTGACATTGACCAGTGCGCCGGAAGCGAGGCGGGCAGCTAGGCGGCCGGCAATCTCGTTATTGGCGGGAGTTGCGGCCAGCACGATAGGTGCGGGGTTCGCGGCGCCGAGAGCATGCAAGGCATCGACTTCTGGAATCAGGAGGCGCTGGTCATAGTCTTCGGCCGTTGCTTGGACCACCTGCGCGGCGCCAAGGGCGGCAAGGTCAGCATCGAACTTATCTGCCTGCTTGCCGACGACCACTGCAGACACCGTACCCAATTCGCGCGCGGCCGTAATCAGTTCTCCGGTAACGGGAAGGACTTTTTCCGCATCGTGCTCAACTAATACGTAAACGTGAGACATATCGACTCCTAAATCAAGTTCTTTGCGGCTAGGAAGTCAGCGATCTTCTTCGCTGCGTCTTGCGGGTTGGGCTCAGAAATAACCTCGCCAGCGGTGCGCGGTGGGCGCTTTTCGGCGGCCGAAACGGAGGTAGTGGGCGCAATTGCCTCAATTCCCAAATCAGCTAAGGAGAAAGTAGTGATTTCCGCCTTCTTAGCGGCCATCAATCCCTTGAAGTTAGGGAAGCGCGGCTTGTCGCTCTTATCGTTCACAGAAACAATTGCAGGCAGCGGCGCTTCTAGTTCCCAGGTGCCACGCGCATCATCTCGCGTGCCACGCAGCGTGCCGCCCGCCAGCTCTACCTTGTGAAGCCCGGTAAGGGCAGGCAGCTGGCGGTATTCGGCGAGCAATCCAGTAAGTAGGCCGGTCGAGGCATCGGAGGCCTCGGTGCCAGCGGTGATCAATTGGACGTCGTCAAGCTTGTTCAGCGCAGCGTTGAGAGTCCATGCGGTCGACAGCGCATCCGCTCCCGCCAGCGAATCATCGGAGACAAGCACCGCGTCATCGGCACCCATAGCCAGTGCCTTGCGCAATGCTTCGTCTGCCTGGGCCGGCCCCATGGTCAGCGCTACTACCTTATAACCCGCATCCGGGTTGTCGTCGCGCAGGCGCAGGGCTTGTTCCACGGAATACTCATTAACCTCATCAATGACGTTATCCACGGAGGTGCGATCCAGGGTGTGGTCATCTTCCAAAGACTTGGTAGACCACGTATCCGGCACGTGTTTGACCAGAGCCACGATAGTTGGCATTGGGCACTCACCTTTCCGATATATTTATGTTGCGTAATTATCCTCGGACGATGATACTCGGGGTTTGCACAGCAAGGCGATTCCTTGTGCGCCAATTCGCGTAATGATTACCGCAAAAGGCTTCTTCCCCTTGAGCTTCATTTTCTTCCGCAGCTGGTCAGGGTCCACTTCTACCCCGCGCACGAGGATTTCCAAGCTCCCCGCGTCATAGGATTTAAGTACGGATTTTAATCTCTTTAGGGGTACTTTTTCTATGAATGGAAAACCCGAGGTTCCCTCCGGAATCCTCTCCCCTGTCAGGTACGCGATACGCTCATCGATTTGGTGCAGCCCTTCCCGTGCCGCGTAATGCCGCACCAAGCCGGAGCGCACAATGGCACCGTCCGGGTCAATGAGGTAGCTACCAATCTCTCCGGCCTCGGGCAGGTTTGTTTCTTGATCATCGAGGACGTCTAGCTTGTGTCCACGAATCATTACTGCCCTTCGGCCGGTTCCTAGGCCTGGGGTATAAAGGCAGGCTTCTTTTACTCCGCCGTCGACGCTTGCGACGGTAACAAGGCCGTTCCATTCGCTGAAATCAAGGCCGGGTGCACACTTAATGGCCAATTCCTTGCCGCGATGCTTGTCGACGACCTCTGGAAGCGGTGGCACGAGATCCTCCGGCCGGGTGATTCTTCTACCTCCGGCGCGACGGGCGGGATCTGCAAGGAGGACATCGGCTGTCGTTGTAGTGGTGAGCGCATCAGCGCGAAAGATCTTGGTCGAAGAAAGATTGTGCCTCGCCATTCTCACGCGCGACTCGTCCAAGTCTGAGCCAAAGTAGTCGAGCGGAGAATTTAGACCTTCCGTACCGATGGAGCAGGTGATGTCGTGGACGCTGCCCACCCCCTGCTCTGCAAGAAACTCCGCCCGGTATGCCGCAACCTCGACGGGGGTTGCTTGTTGGGCTGAGTCGGCGTCCATCAGCCAATCACTGGGAAGCTTGCCCGAACTACGTGCGGTCACCAGTTCCATGACTGCGCGTCCATAGTCGCCGAACTTCTCTTTCAAGACTTCGGTGTCTTTAAGCCGAGAAGCCTTGGTCAAGGCGAGATCGAGGTGAGCAATTTCCTCGTGGTGCTCAATCAAGAAGCTGACTTCTGCGGGGGTATAACTCATATGCGGTCTAAAGGGGTGGTGGAAAAGAATTCGCGGTAACGAGGGTCCTCGCGCGGATCCCCGATAACAGGGCGCAGGTCAGAAAAGGACGCATCATCGAGGACTTCTTGAACCGAGGAGTATCTGCTCAGCCTTTGCATCTGCGCCCAAGTAGGAATGACTAGGCGCACCAGCCCGGCGCGCCAGCCGTCCAAGATGAGCTGGGGAGAAAACCATCCGGCATCGTCCGCCTCGTCGGTATCCCCATCGGGTTCTTGGCCAGAAGGCAGCACCCCGACGAAAAAGAAAGTGTCGAACCAGTGGCTTTTTCCCTTTCCTACCCACCGGGCCCAGGGAAGGAGCATATCGGCGTCGACACGCATGCCGTTATTGCTGAGGAATTCGGTAAAGGAAATGGTGTGGCTCTCGAGTAGTTTTCGCTCCTTGTGATACCGCCGTGCATTGGAGACAATTCCGTCTTCGCGGATGGCAAAGAGGGTGCCGGCTTCCTCAAAGAGCTCTCGGGCAGCGGCGAATACTAGGGCGTGCGCTTTGTACTTTGTTACGCCCATCCGTCGGGCCATGGAGATGACGGATTTTCCGGCCCATAGCTCGCCCGAGTCCCAGGAACGCGGTGGAAAGTCGCGTGGGTCTACGCCGCCGCCGGGAAAGACCGAATGCCCCGGGTAATTGTGCATGGTGTGCACGCGCTCTTGTACCCATACTTCAAGACCATCGACGCCGTCCCGTAGGAGCAGGACGGTTGCCGCCAAGCGCCCACCGTTAAAGCCGGTGGTATCGCTGGCGTCAACGGCATCGATACGGTCATGAAAAGGGTTGGTCATAGAGAAGCTCGGCGGGCGAAGTATCGCTGTCCAATGCGGTCCACCTGAATGGGCTGGTGGAAGGCGCGAGTCAGGTTTTCTGAGGTGAGGACTGAATTAATCAGACCTTTTGCCACTACCTTACCCTCATCCAGCAGCATGGCGTGGGTAAATCCGTATGGGATCTCCTCCACGTGGTGGGTGATCATGATGATGGCTGGGGCATCTGGATCCATGGCTAGATCGCCGAGGTATCCCACCAGGTCTTCGCGGCCTCCCAGGTCCATTCCGGCGGAAGGCTCGTCTAGGATGAGCAGCTCTGGGTTAGTCATGAGTGCGCGGGCGAGGACGACGCGCTTCTTTTCGCCCTCTGATAATGTTCCCCAGGTGCGCTCTTTCAGGTGGGTTGCACCTACCTGGGCCAAAATCTCATCAGCGCGGGAGAAGTCCATGTCCTGATATTCCTCCCGCCAGCGGCCCAGCACTGCATAGCCTGCGGAGACGACGAGATCGTCCACGCGCTCATTTTCGGGGATTCGCGATTGCACTGCAGCGGAGGAGATGCCGATGAGCGCGCGCAGATCGCGCATATCAGTTTTGCCGATCTGCTCCCCCATCAGAAAGGCGGTGCCCTTTGAAGGGAATTCTTCGGCCGCGGCCATGCGCACTAGCGAGGTCTTACCCGCGCCATTGGGGCCAATAATGACCCAGCGCTCATCGAGTTCCACCTGCCAGTCCACAGGACCAACGAGGGTCTTGCCGCCGCGGCGCAACTCGACGCCGCGAAAATCTACGAGCCAATCTTGATCTGTAGGAGTTACGTCGTTCACGCCCTCCATTGTGACTGATTTATTCTTTGCCCGGTGAAATTGACACAGCTGCATTAGTCTTATGGGCATGACTACTCGCCTTGGTATTGACGATGTCCGCCCGCTTATCTCCGCCGGTTCTGTAGCTTCTAAAGCCGTTGTGGGCGAGGTAATTCCCGTCACCGCACTGGTCTGGCGCGAAGGCCACGACGCGGTCTCAGCCACTTTGTCTGCCTGGGCGGCGCGGTCCACGGCTACGTCCTCTGTCACCATGCAGGTAGACCCCAAAGACCAAGATCGAGTGCACGGCGTCTTTACCCCAGGTACCCAAGGCACTTGGTACTTCCGCGTCGATGCCTGGTCCGATCCCATTGCTACGTGGAAGAACGCGGTTACTAAAAAGATGGCGGCTGGGCAATCCGCTGCCGAGTTGGCCAATGACCTCCAGCATGGTGCGGATCTATTTTCTCGGGCGGCCTTGCAAACCCCCTCGGATATTGTGGCGCCCCTCTTTGCTGCTGCACGGGACTTGGAGGATGAGTCTTTGGACGTCGATAAGCGCGTGCAGGTGGCGCTCTCGGACGAGGCCGCAGACATCCTGCACTCCCATCCCCTGCGTGATCTCCTAGTAGAAGGCGCCATTCACGAGGTCTACGTGGAGCGCCCGGCCGCGCTTTATAACTCGTGGTATGAGCTCTTCCCCCGTTCCACGGGTGACTGGGACAAAGAGGGAAATCCTGTGCACGGCACCTTCGACACTACTGCCCAAGCACTAGAGCGCGTGGCCGATATGGGCTTCGATACGGTGTATTTTCCACCCATTCATCCCATTGGCAAGGTGCATCGGAAGGGAAAAAATAACTCGGTCGTTGCTGAGCCCGGTGATGTGGGAAGTCCGTGGGCCATCCAGGACCACTCCACCACCCACCCCGAATTGGGCACAATAGAAGACTTCAAGAAGCTGGTCTCTCGCGCCCAGGAACTTGGCCTGGAAGTAGCGCTTGATTTCGCGCTGCAGGCATCGCCCGATCACCCGTGGGCCACCAGCCACCCAGAATTTTTCACTGTCCTTCCAGATGGCACCATCGCCTACGCTGAGAACCCACCGAAGAAGTATCAGGATATCTATCCACTCAACTTCGATAACGCGCAGGATGCCATCTATCACGAAATCTATGAAACGCTCATGATTTGGGTCGAAGCCGGAGTGAGCACTTTCCGCGTAGATAACCCACACACCAAGCCCGCCAACTTCTGGGATTGGCTGATTACCCGCGTACACGCCACCCACCCAGACGTCATCTTCTTGGCAGAGGCCTTTACCCGCGCCCCTCGCCTTTTCGGGCTAGCAAAAGCAGGGTTTTCCCAGTCCTATACCTACTTCACTTGGCAGACCACGAAGCATGAGCTCACCCAATTTGGCCAGATGCACGTAGAGCAGGCGGATATTTGCCGGCCTAATCTTTTTGTCAATACCCCGGATATCCTGCATGAATCTTTACAAACCGGGGGGCGCGCCATGTTCGCCATACGCGCTGTCCTCGCTGCCACCATGTCTCCGCTATGGGGCGTGTACTCCGGTTTTGAGCTCTATGAGCACACCCCGGTAGCCCCAGGGTCCGAGGAATACCTCGACTCGGAGAAGTACGAACTGCGGCCACGCGACTTTGCTGCTGCGGTTGCGTCAGGAGACTCTTTAGAGTCCTATATCCGGCTGCTCAATCAGATTCGCCGCGATAACCCCGCATTGCAACAACTGCGTACCCTCCGCTTCCATGACACCGACAATGACGCCATCATTGCCTATTCCAAGGCCGATCCAGCCACCGGCAATGTGGTTCTCGTCGTGGTCAACCTGGATCCGCGCAATGCGCAAGAAGCGACCGTTACGGTAGATATGCGCGCTATCGGCCGCCATCCCGGCGAGTCCTATTCCGTCCAAGACACGATTACCGGCTCTGCCTATCACTGGTCCGAGCGCAATTTTGTGCGCTTAGAGCCGCTTCGCGACGTCGCCCATGTCTTCGTCCTTCCCCCTGCCGACCATGCCCTTCAGGAGCAGCTCACCTGGCGCGAGGTCACCGACTATCGCCCGTAAACATTTGTCCACCGGAACGCACCCAATCTAGGTACCCTGATTATATGAACATCCCGGCCGCTGACCTCGCTCGTCTCAATGACTGCCGCCACCATGACCCACACGGATTCTACGGCTGGCATGAAGGTACCGTCCGTACCCGCCAGCCTGGCGCCACCGCGGTACAACTTCATACCCCCACACAATCCTTGTCTATGAATTTGGTGGGCGACGATATCTGGGAAGCGGAAGTAGGCGAGAACTGCGACTACCGCCTCGAAATCTCCTACCCCGGCGCCCCTACCCGCACCGTGGCAGACGGATATCATTTCCTGCCCACCATCGGCTCTCTAGATCTGCACCTTATCGGCGAAGGTCGCCACGAGCGCCTTTGGGATGTCCTCGGCGCCAACCTACGCTCTTATGACACAGAGATGGGCCCCGTAAGCGGTGTGTCCTTTGCCGTATGGGCCCCCAATGCCCAAGGTGTTGCCGTCGTGGGCGATTTCTGCGGCTGGAATCCTACCCAGTACCCCATGCGTTCGCTCGGTTCTACCGGCGTATGGGAGGTCTTTGTCCCAGGCATCGGTGCTGGCGAGCACTATAAGTTCGCCATCTTTAGCCAGGAAGGCCGCCAAGACAAGGCCGACCCATTGGCCAAGCGCACCACCTGTCCGCCGGAAACGGACTCGATCGTGGATTCCACCAGCTTCGGCTGGTCTGATTCCGCGTGGATGGACAAGCGCACCGGCAACCTCGATGTCCCGATGAGCATCTATGAGGTCCACGTCGGCTCGTGGAAGGTCGGGGCGAATTATAACCGACTTCGCGAGGAGCTCATCCCTTATCTCAAGGAGCATGGTTTTACCCACGTCGAGCTCTTGCCCGTGGCCGAGCACCCCTTCGGCGGCTCTTGGGGCTACCAAGTCTCTGGCTATTACTCGCCTTCAGCGCGGTGGGGCTCGCCGGATGAGTTCCGCGCATTAGTCAATGCACTGCACGAAAACGGCATCGGGGTCATCGTGGACTGGGTGCCAGCCCACTTCCCAAAGGACGATTGGGCCCTCGGCCGCTTCGATGGTCAAGCGCTTTATGAGCACCCCGATCCCCGCCGCGGCGAGCAAGCCGACTGGGGTACCTATGTCTTTGACTTTGGCCGCAATGAGGTGCGCAATTTCCTCGTAGCCAACGCCCTGTATTGGGCTGAAGAATTCCACATTGACGGCCTGCGCGTAGACGCCGTCGCTTCCATGCTTTACCTGGACTACTCCCGCGATGAATGGCTACCCAATCAGTTTGGCGGGCGCGAGAATCTCGAAGCCGTCCAATTCCTGCAGGAAACCAACGCCACCCTCAACCGCACCCATCCTGGCGTACTCACCATCGCCGAGGAATCCACCTCCTGGCCGGGCGTTACCGCTCCTACTTCCGAGAACGGGCTGGGCTTTTCCCTGAAGTGGAATATGGGATGGATGAATGACACCCTAGAGTACTTCAAGCACGAGCCCATCCACCGTTCCTATCACCATGGCGAGCTCACCTTCTCCATGGTGTATGCCTATTCTGAGCGCTACGTGTTGCCGTTTAGCCACGACGAAGTAGTCCACGGCAAGGGTTCACTGTGGCAGCGCATGCCTGGCGACGACTGGAATAAGGCCGCCGGATTGCGCGCTTTGTATGGCTACATGTTCTCCCACCCTGGCAAGAATCTGCTCTTCATGGGCCAGGAATTTGGACAAACCACCGAGTGGTCCGAGGAGCATTCCGTGGATTGGGGCAACCTCGATGGTTGGGGCAATGAGTGGCACCGGGGCATTAAGCGCCTCGTGCGCGATATCAACCTCATTTACCGCGACACCCCAGCTTTGTGGAGCCAGGATTTTAGCCAAGACGGCTTCCAATGGGTCAAGGCCGATGACTCGAACAATAACGTGCTGGGTTACGTCCGCTATGGCGCGGACGGGTCTGCCTTGCTCGCTGTGTGCAACCTGTCGGGTTCTTCCATTCCCAACTACGGCCTCTGGGTTCCACGTGATGGTGCTTGGAAAATGGTACTTAACACCGATGATGCCGTTTATGAGGGCGCTGGGAACCCGCTTCCTCAGCATATTCACGTGGCGGATAATTCCGCCACGCTTCACCTACCGGCCAACTCGGTGCAGTGGTACGTACTGGAGCAATAAAACGCCTATCGCTGCGTGCGTAGGAACTCCACCACGCGCGCTTCGATATCATCGCGAAGCGCATCCATGCGCTCTTCACCTTCCAGACCACGCAACGAGGGATCCTCGATGGCCCACCTCTGCGCTGGCCCGTCATATTCCGCATCACCTACCACGATGACGTGGTCGACAGCGGCAGCAAGGTGGGGATCCACTAGAGCAGGAGTACCAGTCATTTCTGCCCCCACCTTCGCGAGGGAAGCTTTGGCCTCTTGATTGATGCCCTGCTGGATATGTTCCGGGGTAGTTTGCACCCCAGCCGAGTAAATATCCCACTCAGGCGCATGCTTGGCGGCAAGCGCCGCAGCCATCTGCGACTTGCCGCGATTTGTATTGCACAGGAAAAGCACTGAAGTCATGCTTTCCCATCCTACCCAAGCTAGTACAGGGCACTCGCCAGCTTGGTGCGAGCTTCCATCACGCGCGGGTCATTGCCCTCAAAGAGCCCGAAGAGCTCCAGCAAGCGCTCGCGCACGCGAGCTTTCTCATCACCGGCCGTTGCCTTCATCGTCTCGATGAGGCGATCAAAGGCCTTTTCTGGGGCGCCGGCAACCACTTCGGCGTCGGCAGCACGCATCTGCTTATCGACGTCCCCCTTGTCCCCTTCCGCAGCCGCAATCGGATCCTCGGTCTGGTTGGCAGGATCAAGGCGCTTGAGCAGTACGGTTGTATCGCGGGCCTGCTTAATCTGCACGTTTTCGGGCTCAGCCTCCAAGATGGAGTTATAGACCTTAAGAGCACCATCAAAATCGCCAGCATTTAAGAAGCCCTCTGCTTCTTGGAGGCGCGGATCCTCTTCTTCCTCTTGGGTCTGGGGCTCTCCCGCATCGCTCTGTAGGCCCTTCAACTGTGGGCCAACATTCTGCACCAAGGCATCTACCCATTGTTTTAGCGCATCTAGTGGTTGTGCACCCTCGAAATTCGTCAGCGGCTGCCCAGCGCCCAGGGCCACCACAGTGGGGAGGTTCTTCACGCCAAAGGCCTGCGCAACCTGTGGGGTAGTATCTGCATCCACGTAGGCAACTAGGAAACTGCGGTTTCCTTGCGCGGCCAACCCCTGTAGGTCGGTCTTTAGCTGCTCCGACTGCGTGGAACGGGCGGTGCCAATGAGAACAATCACCGGAACTTCCGTAGAACGGCGCACCACGTCCTGGTCGAAGTTAGCTTCCGTCACAGTGAAGAAGGGTTGGATCCCGCCAGCAGTGGTCTGCGGAGATTCCTGTGCCTTCTGCCGTGCCTCGGCCCGCGCCTTTACTTGGCTGAGGTCAAGCGCGCCTCCTACATAAGCATTATTTGCTGAAGTCATCTAGTCCTCCTTTGCAAGGCGGCGGTTAACCGCATCTACCTTGTCAGTCAGTTGATTGGTTACGCCCTCGCGAATATCAGCCTTGACCACCAAAGATGTGCGCGGGGATACCGCACGCACCGCGTCAGTGGCCTTCTTAATAGTTCCAAAGACCTCGTCCCACTCGCCTTCAAGCAGGGTGAACATGGCATTGGTCTCGTTAGGAAGGCCGGATTCGCGGACTACGCGCACGGCCTCAGCGACGGCGTCAGCCATTTCTTGGGAATCATTATTAACTACTGCAGGGGCTACAGAGAATGCAACAATCATGCCCGCTAGTCTACCTACGCTCCCAGCAGTGGCGGTGCCAGTGCCGACGATCATCGCCCTGGCGGCCCACGTCGCGCGGCCACGCCACGATATGAGCCACCCCGGGAGGAATATTTTGATTACACCCTGGGCACACATAGTACTTTTGGGCACGCGCAGAACCGATATGCCGCATAACATAGGATTCACCGTGCGTCCAGCTAGGCCCCTCGACCGTCTGCGAGCCGAGAAAAGTCGACCCATCTTTAGGCAAGGATCGAAGCTCGAGCGGTTTGCGTCTATTCCGCCGTGGCATTAGAACAATCGCAATTCGTTCGACTCAAGTCCGCGGAGTTCCTGATAGTCCAGTACGACGCACCGAATGCCTCGGTCCTCTGCTAGCGTGCGGGCCTGCGGTTTGATTTCCTGGGCCGCGAATACACCAGATACTGGGGCCAGAAGCTCATCACGGTTAAGCAACTCCAGATACCTCGTCAGCTGCTCCACGCCATCAATCCCACCACGGCGCTTCACCTCGATGGCAACATTTTTGTTGTTTTCATCTTTCGCCATAATGTCTACCGGGCCTATCGCCGTTGGGTATTCGCGGCGTACCAGCGTATAGCTATCGCCCAAGGTATCGATCTGGTCTGCCAAAAGCTCTTGCAAGTGAGCCTCCACGCCGTCTTTGACTAGGCCTGGGTCTTCACCCATGTCATAGGAGATTTCCTCATGGATCTCAGCAATTGTAATGCGCAACTGCTCGCCTTTAGGATTTTCCACCAGCCACAAAACCTCGCCGGTATCGTCACCGTCTAGGTCCTCAATGGCGGATTCTTTTAACGTGCACGGAGGGGTCATCCAATTAAGCGGCTTATACGCGCGGTCATCAGCATGCACAGATACAGAGCCGTCAGCCTTGACGATGAGTAGACGGTCTGCCATGGGAAGGTGGGCATCCAAACGGCCCACGTAATCTACGGAGCATCGGGCGATTACTAAACGCATGCCCTCTACCCTAGCGGGTAACCTTATCGCTTGGATTGACGGGTAGCGCGCTGGCGAAGTTGCCGGAAGTCGAAGCGCTGCTGACGTTTGGATGGTGCGGCCTCTACCCACGCCCCGAAGGCCATAATGCCGTGGGCATCAGATGCCAACTCATATTCCCGGCCCTTGACCCGAAAGCGAACAACCTCGGTGGCGGCAGACATAAAAGAAGCCTCGGCATCATCGAGCGAGCGGGTGCTTACTACTTCGATGTCGAGGCGGTTGATACGCAGATCGCAGCGCGGAGAAACGGAGCGGAGCTTGAAATACTCCACAAATTCGCCTTCATAACGCAGCGAACCATGGCGCCAAGAAAGGGAATTTCTAGCGGGTACTCGGCGTAGCAAGACGGCAGTGCCGCGGGCACGCACGGTAAAAAAGCGAAGCGCAGCCAGAAAAATAACCAGCAATAGGGCCACGCCAAGGGCCCACAGAAGCACTGTAACCACCGTTGAATTCATGGGCCTTCACGCCATCCTCGCTTTGTGGAGAAACTGATTCTTGAATTGTAGCGCTTGGCAGGACCTATACGCCAATAAGAAAAGGCAAAGAAAACGCAAAAAGGCGCCCCGGTTTAAACCGGGGCGCCTTTAGAGAGCAGGAAGGGCGGCTATTGCTGCCCTCTCCTATCAATCCAAGGTACTAAGCCTTGGCGCGGCGGACAGCACGCTGTGCGGCCTCGCCACGGGACTTGGCGAGCTCGTGCTCAGAAGCAAAGTCCTTCTGAGCCTTCTCCTCATCCACCTCATCGGACCAGATGGCCCAATCAGCGAGGACGGTGATCTTGTCCTGGGTAACGGAGAGGAAACCACCCTGCACGGCGGCGACGCGGCGCTCGCCGTCCACTGGGTGGATGGTCACCACGCCATTATCGATCAACTGACCGATCATTGGCTCGTGACCGGGAAGCACGCCGATCTCACCCTCGGTGGTCTCAGCCGTGACCATGGAGGCCTGTCCAGACCACAGCAGGCGCTCGACGGAAACCAATTCGGCGGTGATGTCAGCCATGTGCCTCTCCCTACTTCTCGTTCAACTTCTTGTATGCAGCCTCGACGTCGTCAAGGCCGCCCAAGCCGTTGAAAGCCTGCTCTGGGTAGTGGTCAAACTCGCCATCGCAGATGCGCTCGAAGGCGTCGATGGTCTCGGACAGCGGTACGTAGGAGCCCGGCAGGCCGGTGAACTTCTGCGCAACGAAGAAGTTCTGGCCCAAGAAGCGCTCGATACGACGGGCACGCTGAACGGTGACCTTGTCTTCCTCAGACAGCTCGTCCATACCAAGGATGGCGATGATGTCCTGGAGTTCCTTGTTCTTCTGCAGAATACCGATGACGCGCTGTGCAACCTCGTAGTGCTTCTCGCCGACGATACCTGGCTCGAGAATACGAGAGGTAGAAGTCAGCGGGTTCACTGCCGGGTAAATACCCTTGGAGGCAATAGCACGGTCCAGCTCGGTGGTGGCGTCCAAGTGAGCGAACGTCGTAGCCGGAGCCGGGTCGGTGTAGTCATCGGCAGGAACGTAAACGGCCTGCAGGGACGTAATGGAACGGCCCTTGGTCGAGGTAATGCGCTCCTGCAAAACACCCATCTCATCAGCCAAGGTCGGCTGGTAGCCCACGGCGGAAGGCATACGACCCAGCAGGGTCGAAACCTCAGAGCCGGCCTGGGTGAAACGGAAGATGTTGTCAATGAACAGCAGCACGTCCTGGTTCTGCACATCGCGGAAGTACTCCGCCATGGTCAGGCCGGACAGAGCCACACGCATACGGACTCCTGGCGGCTCATCCATCTGGCCGAAGACAAGGGCGGTATCTTGCAGCACGCCCATTTCTTCCATTTCCAGGAAGAGGTCGGTGCCCTCACGGGTACGCTCGCCGACGCCGGCGAAGACGGAGGTACCGGAGAACTCGCGGGCGATACGGGTAATCATCTCCTGAATCAGAACGGTCTTACCCACACCTGCACCGCCGAACAGGCCGATCTTGCCGCCCTTGACGTACGGGGTCAGCAGGTCGATGACCTTAATGCCGGTCTCCAGAATCTCGGTCTTACCCTCGAGCTGGTCGAACGCTGGCGGCTCGCGGTGGATTCCCCACTGCTCGCCATCGCGGCCGAGACCCGGCTCATCGAGGCAATCACCGAGGGCGTTGAAGACGTGGCCCTTGACGACGTCGCCGACCGGCACGGAAATTGGCTTTCCGGAGTCGATGACCTCGGCACCGCGGACGAGGCCGTCGGTCGGTGCCATAGACACGGTACGGACAAGGTTGTCACCGAGGTGCTGAGCGACCTCGAGGGTGACGGTCTTTGCAACAGCTTCGAGCTTGATGTCGACGTGCAGTGCGTTGTACAGGGCCGGCAGTGCCTCACGTGGGAACTCCACATCCACAACCGGACCGATGACGCGCACGACACGACCGGCGACTGCCGAAGACTGTGCATTCTGCTCTTGCAGAGCTGTAGTCATAATCTAGTCACTTTCTGCGCTGTCAGATAGCGCGCCAGCGCCACCGACGATCTCTGAAATTTCCTGGGTAATCTGTGCCTGACGGGCCTGGTTAGCCACGCGGGAGAGGTCTTCGACCATCTCGGTTGCGTTGTCAGTAGCAGACTTCATAGCTGTACGGCGTGCAGCGGACTCGGAGGCAGAAGCCTCCAAGAACATAGCAAACAGGATACGCGAGACGTACTGCGGAAGCAGAGCTTCCATCAGCGTATCTGCGTCCGGCTCGAATTCGAATCCGGCGGCAACATCCTCCGCAGATTCGGCGTCGGACAGAGCGGAGTCACCGAGGTGGTACTCCTCATCCTGAATAACCGGCTCAACTGGCAACAGCTGCTGTGCGCGCGCAGTCTGGGTCAACATGGACTCAAACTCGGTGTAGACAACGTGTACCTGGTCAAAGCCACGTACACCTACGCCCTCACCCTGCGCATGCAGGCCGTCGCGGCCCTTGGTAGTGCCGTTGGAACCAGCAATAAAGCCATCAAT
Organism: Corynebacterium sp. KPL4072; assembly: GCF_037908395.1. Classification (NCBI taxonomy): domain Bacteria; kingdom Bacillati; phylum Actinomycetota; class Actinomycetes; order Mycobacteriales; family Corynebacteriaceae; genus Corynebacterium; species Corynebacterium sp. KPL4072. The sequence continues at coordinate 98,056 of NZ_JBBMGE010000004.1, read as the reverse complement.
CAGGTGACGGCGCACATCGTGGGTGGCCTCCCAGGTTGGGTCCTGAGAGAAACCGCCCCAGCTGCCAACTACCTCGTCCTCGCGGAACTTGTAGTGGCCGATGCCCTTGTTGCCGGTAACGTACCGAACTACCTCGTAGCCCTTGCTTTCCAGGAGAGCTTGCAGCTGTGCGGCCTTCTTGAAGACGTTGTTGTTGTAGCCGCCACACATACCGCGGTCAGAAGTGACCACGAGAATGGCTGCGACGTTTCCGTCTTCGCGCTCACGCAGCATGTCATGCTCCAACGTAGAGGCGGAAGCCAGCTTATTCATGATGCTGGTCATCTCAGTCGCATAAGGCTGAGATGCTTCTACCCTGGCCTGCGCCTTGGTAATGCGCGAGGTAGCAATAAGCTCCTGGGCCTTGGTGATCTTCTTAGTCGAATTAACGGACCGGATGCGGTCACGTAGTTCGCGAAGATTAGCCATCGTTTCTCCTCCCTTCTTTAATCTAGACGGTTAGTTATGAGTTCTGAACTCTACTTAGCCGTCTTGCGGGAGACGTTGAGCTCGGTGTTCTTTACGTCGCTTTCATCCAAAGGCTCTACCGGTGCCTCAGAGCCCAAGTTATGGCCTTCGGAGGTGCGGAAGGTCGGCTGGAAATCCTTAGCTGCCGCAACCAATGCGTCCTTGGACTCATCGGTTAGCGGCTTGCCGCCGGAAATCTGCTCAAAGACCTCTGGGGTGTTGGCGTTGAGGTATTCGTGTACCTCGTCCTCGAAGCGGCGGACGTCTTCAACGGGAACGACGTCGAAGATGCCAGCCTCGGCGAGGTAGATGGATACCATCTGGTACTCCACCGGCTGCGGGGAGGACTCGGACTGCTTCAGCAGCTCAACCAGACGGGAACCGCGCTCCAGCTGAGCCTTGGAGGCAGCATCCAGGTCAGATGCGAATGCCGCGAAGGCCTGCAGATCACGGTAGGAGGCCAGGTCCAGACGCAGGTTACCGGCAACCTTCTTCATGCCCTTGGTCTGTGCAGCGCCACCGACACGGGAGACGGAAACACCGACGTTAATAGCCGGACGAACACCCTGGTTGAACAGGTCGGACTCCAGGAAGACCTGGCCGTCAGTAATAGAAATGACGTTGGTCGGAATGAAGGCGCCGACGTCGTTTGCCTTGGTCTCGATGATCGGCAGTGCGGTCATGGAGCCAGCACCCATGTCGTCGGAAAGCTTGGCAGCACGCTCCAGCAGGCGGGAGTGCAGGTAGAACACATCGCCCGGGTATGCCTCGCGTCCCGGCGGACGGCGCAGCAGCAAGGAAATGGCACGGTAGGCCTCAGCCTGCTTGGTCAGATCATCGTAGATAACCAGGACGTGGTTGCCCTGGTACATCCAGTGCTGGCCCAGCGCTGCACCGGAGAACGGTGCCAACCACTTGAAGCCGGCGGAATCGGAAGCCGGTGCGGCCACGATGGTGGTGTAATCGAGTGCGCCGTGCTCCTCAAGGGTGCGGCGCACACCAGCGATGGTCGAGCCCTTCTGGCCAATTGCGACGTAGATGCAGCGTACCTGCTTATCCTTGTCGCCGGACTCCCAGTTAGCCTTCTGGTTCAAAATGGTATCGATGCACACCGCGGTCTTACCGGTCTTACGGTCACCGATGACCAGCTGACGCTGGCCACGGCCGATCGGGGTCATTGCGTCGATAGCCTTGATGCCGGTCTGCATTGGCTCTTCAACCGGCTGGCGCTGCAGCACGGACGGTGCCTGCAGCTCGAGGACGCGCTCCTCTTCAGCGTTGATTGGGCCCATGCCGTCAATCGGCTGACCCAAAGGGTTAATTACGCGGCCGAGGAATTCCTCGCCCACTGGGATGGAGAGAACCTCGCCGGTCCTCTTAACCTCGTCGCCCTCCTTGAGGGACTCGAAGTTGCCCAGGACCACGACACCGATGGAGTTAGTGTCAAGGTTCTGTGCGACGCCAATCACGCCGCCTGGGAACTCGAGCAGCTCATTCGCCATAACGGACGGCAGGCCAGAAACCTGCGCAATACCGTCAGCTGCCGAAATGACCACGCCGACCTCCTCACGGGAGGCCTCCGCGGAGTAGCTCGAGGTGTAGTTCGCAATCGCACTACGGATCTCGTCGGAGGAGATCGTCAGCTCCGCCATGTTCTTCCTGCTCTCGGTAGTATCTTCCAGCACTTACTTAAATCGTTTCTGTCGTTTCGGCTACGCCATCTGGGCACGCAGGCGAGCAATCTTGCCTGCCGTAGAACCGTCAATGACTTCATCGCCGACGCGGATGCGCATGCCACCGAGGAGGCTGGTGTCAACCTCAGAGTGAATGGACATCGCACGACCATAAATTTTGCCCAGCTTCTCAGCGAGTACTGCTTGCTGGCCTTCGTTTAGTTCACCCGCTGCGGTAACACGCGCAATGGTGCGGTCCTGCAGGTCTGCTGCAGAATCAGCCAAAGCGGCCACATCATCGATCGGGTTCTGCTCTGGGCGGGAGATGGCCTGAAGCACCAGTGCCTCAGTAAACATCGTGACCTTGCCATAGAGCACGTTTGCCAGCAATCCGCGCTTGCGGGCGGAATCAGCAGTTCGGTCGGAAAGCAGCTGGGTGAGCTCGCCCTCGCGGTCAAGGATCTGGGAAAGGCGGAAGAGTTCGTCTTCTACCTGGCCCAGCTGGCCCTGCGCCTCAGCGCCACGCAGCAGTGCGCGGCGGCCCAAGGAAACCAATCCCTTGACAAGGTCCTTCGGAGTGGACCACTGTACGGCCGCAGCTTCCTGAATGATGCGCAGCGCACCACCAGAAATCTTGGAGCCAAAAAGGTTCTCCGCTAGGGACTTACGTGCCTCGCTCGGGGCGGCGATATCGGTGAATGCAACGCGCAGTTCGCGGTCATCATCCAAGACATCGACAACCTCAAAGATGTCCAAGCCCGCCTGTGCGGCGGTGGCGACGTTATTCTCGCCAGCAAGGATTTCATCCAAGCGAGATTGCGAGGTTGCGAGTGCTTCGCGGCTAGCTGCCTTCATAGTTGCCTACTTTCCGGCCGGTGCCACAGAGTCGAGCTCGGACAAGAAGCCATCAATGGTGGAGGACTTCTTAGAGGCGTCGGAAAGCTCGCCGCCCAGAATCTTCTCCGCCAGGTTGATGGAGTTCTGGCCCATTTCGGAACGCAGCTCAGTAACGACCTGCGAACGGGAAGCCTCCAGCTGCTTCTCGCCATTGGCGACGATGCGGCGGGACTCTTCTTCCGCGTTGGTCTTGGCCTCTGCCTCGATCTGCTTGCCGCGCTCGCGCGCCTGCTCGCGGATCTCGGCCGCCTCTGCACGGGCATCAGCCAGCTGAGCATTGTACTTTTCCAGAGCAGCCTTGGCCTCGGCCTGCTGAGCCTTGGCACGCTTCAAGCCGCCCTCGATCCGGTCTTCACGCTCTGCCAACATCTTGCTGTACATAGGAATTACAAACTTCCAGAACAGCAACAGAATTACGATGAAGCACAGCAAAGACCAGAAAATGTCATAGTTCTTGGGCAGAAGAACAGAGAAACTACCCGAACCTGGGTTATCTCCGCCCTCTGCTGCAAGCAAGTAAACGACGTTATTCATTGGTCTCCCGTCTTAAAAGATTCGGTGTGAAAACTCGAGCTCTTAGAACAGGAAGCCGGCAACGAGACCGATAAGTGCCAAGGCCTCAGTAAAGGCGATACCCAGGAACATGGTGGTACGCAGCTGACCAGCCATTTCTGGCTGACGGGCCATAGCTTCAACGGTCTTGCCGGCAACGATACCGATACCGATGCCTGGACCGATAGCCGCCAGGCCATAACCAATGGTGCCCAGTCCTTCAAACTTCGAAGCGGCATCCGCTGCCAGAATGATTTCGTTCATGGTGAAAGTCGTTCCCTTTCGTAGAATTTCAGTCTGTCTCAAGACTGAATGTCGATGGTTTAAATTAGGTGGTTTACTCGGTCGCGCTCGTCGACCTCGTCCTTAGTGCGAATCAGCGTGCAAGGACAGCTCAATGTACACCGCCGTCAAAAGAGCGAAGATGTACGCCTGTAGGAAGATAACCAGAATCTCGAACAGGCTCATAGCCAAGCCCAGAATAATGGTTAGTCCAGACAGTGCGGTCCAACCATTCAGCTGCCAGAAGAAGAAGTTCGTAGCAGAGAAGAGAAGAACCAGAATAATGTGTCCAGCAAGGAAGTTCGCCATGAGACGAATAGCAAGGGTAACCGGCCGCAAGATGAACGTAGAGAAAAACTCAATCGGTACCACCAAAAGATGCAATAGCGGTGGCAAGTTCGGAATCACTACCGAGGAGCGAATGAACTTACCAAGGCCATACCTCTTGGCACCCGCGTAAATCATCACAATGTACGAAACCGCGGCCAAGACAATTGGCATACCAATACGTCCGTTCGGCGAGACATTAAGCCCCGGAATAACGGTCGCAACGTTCATGAATAGAACCGCGAAGAAGATGCTAGCGATAATTGGCAGAAATCGCTTTCCCTCCTTCTTACCCAAAATGTCCTCAGCGATATGAATACGGACAAAGTCGACCGCATTCTCGCCCACATTCTGAATGCCAGAAGGAACCAACTTAGGGTTCTTAAAGGCGGCCCAGAAAAGGATCACCACAATTAGCGTCATCAAGATTCGAATCAGCATCAGGCGATCAAGCGCGAACCATCCGCCGGCGAAGTCACCGAAAAAAAGATGGTCGGCATCAATTTGCCCCGGGAAGAATTCTTCACCTAGATCGGGCGTGTGGAAGTGCCCTTTCATAGCCAATGTTGTAACGCTCAGCGTTCTCTCCCGTGTTCGGGCCACACAGCTTGTAAAAGCTTTTGTGGTGCGATGGACGTCTCAAACTTTCTGTCCTGTTCACGGACTCCGTCGCACATCAGCATGAACAAGACAGGGATTTACCAATACCGGAAGAGAGCACGTGCCTACTTCCACGGTAACCCGAAGTGAATCGTATCAGCTGGATCCTGAGTTTTTGCACGTGGGGGCCCCATAGAAGCTACTCTTCAATTCCAAAGTAAGTAATTAAGCTATAAACCTGCGATTTGCTGGCCAAACTCATAAGCGTGGAATTCATCACACCACATCTCACCCGCCCCTCGTCGGGGGTATAAATCTCTCATAACCGCAAGTAACAGATGAAATAGAGCTGCTCGGTATCCCCCATGATGCTGAGCTGCCCCAAGCTTTTGGCAGCATTCTTTGGACGCCGATTAAGCCACGTACGTCACTTTAGAAGTAACTATCCCCCAGACTTCAGTTCCGAGGGTTACAACAAGAGCTGCAACTACGCTAAGAAACAAGGCCCACGTGTCATAGAAATCCATTTCCCTAATTACTGCCAAAACCCCCAAGAGCAAAACTAGCTTAAGCAGCCACCCACCGAGCACCACTGCAATTGTTGTCGAGGGGGTTGACTTGGCTGTAAATAGGACTGAAAGAGCCGTGCACAATACGAATCCTCCGCCTAGAGCTGCACCAATTAAGACGCCCCAAATTCCGGGAAGGCCTTTCAATCCCCCCCAAATGGCAAGTGATACCAACATAATGACAAGCAACGCTTTGACACCTAGCTGCACGGCGCGTTTGAGGGGCAGACGCGGATCATCAAAATCAGAGTTTACTTTAGGATCATTCACGGAGACCGAGCCTACCTCACGAGGGCTCGGTTTCCGCCACCACGACGGTCTCTCGAGCAGCAGGGCCAATCTTTCCTTGCCGCAAGGGCACGAGAGTAGCTGCAAACGCGAGAAGCAGGGCCACAATAGTCACGCCAATGGCCTCCGGCGCGGGAACGATGGAAAAGGACACCGCACCAAATGCCACTGCGGAAACCCACAAGTAGAGCACTAGCACGGTACGCCTATGAGTATGCCCAAGCTTGAGGAGGCGGTGATGAATGTGCGCCTTGTCCGCAGAAAACGGTGAACGGCCGTGCGATAGGCGGCGAATAACAGCCCAGACAAGGTCGAGGACTGGAATAAATACCGCTGCGGCGACCACGATAATGGGTGACATCAACGCGACAATATCCACCGTGCCATACAGAGACATGTTGATCTTGCCGGACGCAGAAGTTGAGGCCGCAGCGAGCAAGAGGCCGATAAGCATGGAGCCGGAGTCGCCCATAAAAATGCGGGAAGGTTCGAAGTTATGGGGTAAGAAGCCGGCGCACATTCCCACCAGTGCGGCACTAATAATGGCTGGCGGATAGGCCGATACAGCGCCGCCCTGGTCATGGAGGACGGTCAAGGAAAAGACTAAAATTGCCCCTCCTGCAATCATTCCAAGGCCTGCTGCCAGGCCATCAAGCCCGTCTACAAAGTTGATGGCATTGATAAGCAAGACGGTAAAGAATGCGGTGAGCAGGGTGCTTTGCAATTGGTCCAGCACAACGGTGGTGCCGCCGCCAAACGGAATGAAAAGTAGTGTCCAGGTAAGGCCCAACCCACTCATGAGCGTGGCAGCGAAAAGCTGGCCAAAAAGCTTCACGACGGCGCTGAGTTCTACTAGGTCATCGACCACGCCAACAAGCACCAGCGCCAAGGCCGCCCATAGCACCGCATTCATTTCCGGAGTGACGGGCATAAAGCCGCGAGTCAAGGCTGGAAGCTGGGCTGCGAGGAATATTGCCGCCGCAAAGCCGGTAAACATGGCCACGCCGCCCATACGGGGTGTGGGCTGCGTGTGAGCGTCGCGCAGGCGAATTTCCGCCACCCGGCCGGTGCGCACTAAAAAGGACCGCACCACACCGGTGGTCAGATACGTAAATGCTGCTGCGACGAGGATGACAAGGGCCAACTCGCGCAGCGGGACACCACTGCCGCTCACGCGAATACCTCCTTAAGCCTGGGGGCGGGTGCGCAGGGTTTGGGCATCGAGGCCGATGACCTTGCCGATTTCCTCGGCCGAGAGCGCGCCTTCACGGAGTAGATACGGGCGCTCACCGGAGAGATCGATGATGGTGGAAGGCTTACCGACGGCCGTCTCTCCCCCATCCAAGTAAACCGTCACGGCTTTACCCAGCTGTTGCTTAGCCATAAGCGCGGTGGTTGGTGGCTGGTGGCCAGAGATATTGGCGGAAGACACAGCCATCGGACCAACCTCGCGCAAAAGCTCAATTGCAATGGGGTGCAGCGGCATTCGCAGCATTACCGTGCCGCGGGTATCACCGAGGTTCCACGGCAAGGATGGTGCCTGAGGAACAACGATAGACAGGCCACCCGGCCAAAAGGCCTCAACCAAATCACGCGCAGTATCGGTATAGGAAGCCACGAGACCGCGAACGGTATCCCAGGAACCAACCAAAACCGGTACCGGCATATCCGGGCCGCGCTGCTTGGTAGCCAAGAGATTGGCTACGGCATCATTATCAAAGGCATCGCAGCCAAGGCCATACAGCGTATCGGTGGGCATGACCACAAGGCGGCCGGATTGTGCAGCCTTGACCGCAATGTTCAAGCCCTCTTCGCGCTCGGCCTCATCGGCACAGTTAAAAATCTTTCCTTGCATAGTCTTTCCCCTTCTTGCCCTCAGTGGTGTCTTAGTCTACCGCGCGCACCGCAGTGACAAAGCGGGGCGTTCCCGTCATGTCCTGCAGCGCCGAAATTCTTTCAAAGCCGCCGTGGCGGGCCATTACTGCTTGTACGGCTTCGCTTGTGGAGTCATCGTGCTCGATGGCCACCTTGCCGCCCGGGCGCAAAAGGCGGGCGAACGTCGGGATGAGGCCGGTGATGACGCCCATCCCATCCTCACCGGCAAACACCGCGTCGTGTGGATCATGGTAGACCTCCGGATCTAGGTCCGGCGTCTCCGGTACATACGGCGGGTTGGTCACGATAAGGTCCACGGTCCCGTTCCACTCCGCCAAGGTAGTGGCATCCGTAGCATCGGCCTGAATAACCTCTACCCCGCTGCCGCGGGCATTGGCAGTGGTGTAGGCCAAGGCGGCGTCGGCGAGCTCAACTGCCCGCACCTGCGCCTCAGGTAAGTAGTGGTGCAGATATAGTGCCAACGCCCCTGTGCCAGTGCACAAGTCCACCAGCCGCGGGCCGTCCGCATTGCGCACCGCCCAGTCCGCCATCACCTCGGTTTCCGGCCGCGGGATAAATACGCCAGGGCCCACTTTGAGCTCCAGCGGACCGAACCAGGCGCTGCCTAGCACGTACTGTAGGGGCTTGCGGGACTCGCGGCGACGTAGCAGCGCATCATAGGCCATATCGAAACCGGGCATAGGAGCTTGGTCCAGCGGGATGTCCATGTGGCCGCAATGAATAAGGTGCGCGGCAATGATGCGCGCATCCCACTCGGGGCTTGGTACCCCGGCAGCACGAAGGCGCTGCACCCCATAGCGCAGCGCCTGTCCATACGTGTTTTCCACGCCCGTTTAGCCCTCGGCCTCGAGGCGCTCGGCACGCTCCTGGTCTTGCAAGGCCTTAATAAGGTCATGCATATCGCCGTTCAAAACAGAGTCCAGGTTATTGGCCTTGTAGCCAATGCGGTGATCCGTGATGCGGTTCTCCGGCCAGTTATAGGTGCGGATGCGCTCGGAACGGTCCATAGTGCGTACCTGGGAGGCGCGCTGCTCGCCAGCCTCGGCCTCGCGAGCTTCACGCTCCATCTGGTCCAAGCGGGCCTGCAAGACCTGCAGTGCACGCGCCTTGTTCTGAATCTGGGAACGTTCCTTCTGACAGGTAACGATAAGCCCAGTTGGCAGGTGGGTAATGCGCACCGCGGAGTCGGTGGTATTCACGCCCTGGCCGCCCTTACCCGAAGAACGGTAAACGTCGACGCGAATATCCTTGTCATCAATATTGACGGACTCCACCTCTTCTGGCTCTGGGTACACCAGCACACCCGCGGCAGAGGTCTGAATACGGCCCTGGGACTCGGTGACCGGGACACGTTGCACGCGGTGCACACCGCCCTCGAACTTGAAGACGGACCACGCACCATCGCGCGAGGGGGACTTGGAGCGGAAGGAAATGGTCATATCCTTCACGCCTCCCAGATCCGACTCATTGAGGCCCAGGACCTCCCAGTTAAAGCCAGTCTTATCCGCGTAGCGCTCGTACATCCGGGCCAAGTCACCGGCGAAGAGGGCCGCCTCCTCGCCGCCCGCGCCGGCCTTGATCTCCATAATGATGTCCTCGGAGTCCTGCTCATCGCGCGGTGCGAGCAGATCAGCGAGCTTTTCTTCCAAGCTCTCCACGGACTTTTCCAGGCGGTCCGCTTCTTCTTGGAAGTCATGGTCCTCGTAGGCCATCTCCTTGGCGTCCGCGAGATCCTCGCGGGCCTGGGTTAATTCATCATTAACCATGATGATGGGGCGCAGTTCCGCATAGCGCTTGGAGAGCTTGCGGAATTGCTTCTGGTCGCCGGCCACCTCCGGATCGCCCATCTGCATCTCAATGCCCTGGTATTCGGACACAATGTCATCAACGAGGGAAACCTGATTAGACATAATCTTCTTCATCCTTATCCGCAGCCATCGGGGCCGAGGAGGCCACCTGCATCAAGAACTCGCCATTGGAGCGGGTCTTCTTTAGCTGCTTAATGAGCAGGTCAATGGCCTGGTGGGAATCCAGGGCAGAAAGGATGCGACGCAGCTTGGTCATGATGCGCGCCTCCTCTGGTACGAGCAGCAATTCATCCTTACGGGTGCCGGACGGGTTAACGTCCACGGCCGGGAATACACGGCGCTCGGAAATGCCACGGTCCAATTTCAGCTCGGCATTGCCGGTGCCCTTGAATTCCTCGAAGATGACGGTATCGCCGGTAGAACCGGTCTCCACCATGGCGGTGGCGATGATTGTCAGCGAGCCGCCCTCTTCGATATTGCGGGCGGCGCCGAGGAAGCGCTTTGGCGGGTAGAGCGCGTTGGAGTCCACACCGCCAGAGAGGATGCGGCCGGATGCCGGGGAGGAATTATTGTAGGCGCGGCCCAGGCGGGTAATGGAGTCGAGCAAAACAACGACGTCCTTGCCCTGCTCCACCAGGCGCTTGGCACGCTCGATAGCCAGCTCGGCTACGGAGGTGTGCTCTGATGGCGGGCGATCAAAGGTGGAAGCAATAACCTCACCGTTGACGGAACGCTGCATATCCGTAACTTCCTCAGGGCGCTCATCTACGAGGACAACCATGAGGTAGCACTCCGGGTTATTGGTAGAAATCGCATTGGCGATATTCTGCAAAATCGTCGTCTTACCGGCCTTTGGCGGGGAGACGATAAGCGCGCGCTGGCCCTTACCAATGGGCATGATGAGGTCAATCACGCGGGTGGTGAGGATCTTCGGGTCCGTTTCCAAACGCAGGCGCTTATTCGGATACAGCGGGGTCAGCTTATTAAAGTGCGGACGCTGCTTTGCGTTTTCCGGATCGATGCCATTGACGGTATCGACCTGAACCAGCTGGTTGTACTTGCGGCGGTTACGACCGTTGCCATGCGTATGCGTCGGGCCGGAGACCTTAACCTGGCCGGTAATGGCGTCGCCGGAGCGCAGGCCCAGGCGGCGGACAATGCCGTTGTTGACAAAGACGTCGGAAGCCGCGGCGCGGTAACCGGTGGTGCGCAGGAAGGCGACGTTATTGTCTACCACGTCCAAAATGCCACCGACGGCCTGCAGCTCATCGCCCTCGCGGACCTGCAAATCGTTGCCGCCGTTATTGTCATTATTGTTTCCGCGGCCACGGCGGTTGCGGCGATTGCGGCGCCCACGACGGTTGCCGCGCTCGTGATTATTGTTGTCATCGTGGCGATTGCCGCGCTGCTTATTATCGCCGCGGTCATTCTTATCGCCCTGATTATCGGAGCCATCCTGGGAGTTATTCTCGCGGTTGTCTTTATTGCCGCCCTGCTCCTCGTTGTGGCTGCGTTCCTCGCGCTCTTGACGTTCCTGCCGGCGGGCGCGATTGCGGCGAGCGCGGCGTGCCTGAGAACGCGACTCATAGCGCTGCTCGTCGCCAGAGTTCTGCTGGCGGTTATCCTGCTTCTCGCCGGATTCTTCCTGCTTTTCCGCCTTCTGCGGCGCATCGTCCTGCGCCTGCGCGCGTGGCTTTTCTGGTTTATCAGATTTCTCTGCCTTTTCCGCCTTTTCTACCCGAGCGGCCTTTTCCACCTTGGCCTTGGCCTTTGGCGGAACTTGACCAGTCTTGATGGCGGTGATGAGATCCCCCTTGCGCAGGGCAGAGACACCACGTAGGCCGCGCTCTGCGGCCATTTTGCGCAATTCCGGCAGCTTCAGGGATGCAAGATCCTGTGCTGCGGTGTTGTCCGTTTCGCTCACGGATATCCTTTCGTTGCTTGACCAGGTCCGATGATGCGGGAGCCGCCGTAGCCTAGGCTCACGGCGTTGCACTGGAAGCCAATGTGTATTTTTCTAGGACTTCTCGCCCTCGTGCCAAGGCGCATGCGCGTCCTGCCGGGCAATAAGTATGAGGCCTCTTCCATGTTCTCAAGGAGAATTCGCACAGCGGGTGCACGAACCGGAAGAAATCAAGAAACGACTGCGGGCAAAACTTCTCTGGGCCCGAATCCATAGGAAAGGGGAGCTAAAAATTCCGGTTTCCTACCAGTCGCGAACAAGTATAACGCATAGACCGCAACGCCCGCACCATGACACCGCTACAGTAGAGGCATGCTTTCCACGATGATGGATATCCCCCTCTCCCTGACCCGCATTTTGGAATACGGCGCCTCGGTGCACGGCAGCACCACGGTGACAACCTGGCACGGTGAGGGCACCGGCTCTGAATTTGATCCGGCCGAAGAAGTTACCTTCCGCGATATCGCCGCTCGCGCAGCCGCCTTCGCCCACGCTATTCATGATGATTTGGGTATTACCGGCGATGAGCGGGTGGGCAGTTTTATGTGGAACTGCGCCGAACACCTCGAGGTCATGTTTGGCACTGCTTGCAAGGGCGCGATTTTTGCGCCGCTGAATAAGCAGCTGATGAATGACCAGATTCGCCATATTATTAATCACGCGGAAATATCTGCCATCGTGTGCGATCCCCGGCTGGCGCAGCAACTAGGCAAGGTGCTTGTGGGTACCGACTCCGTGAAAAGCGTCATCATTACCGGCGCACAGCCTGCGCAGCAGTTTGCCCATCTCTTCCCCCGTGGGATTGAAGTGTATTCATATGAAGCTTTAATTGATGGCCGCTCCACCGTCTATGACTGGCCGGAACTAGATGAGCGCACGGCCGCGGCACTGTGCTATTCCACAGGCACCACGGGTGCCCCCAAGGGCGTACTGTATTCGCACCGTTCGCTGTATCTGGAGGCCATGCAGCTGCGCTCCTCGGACTCACTGTGCATCACCCACGGCGAGACTTTCCTGTGCTGCATTCCTATTTGTCACGTGCTGAGCTGGGGAGTTCCCTTTACTTGCTTCATGACGGGCACCCCGCTCGTGCTTCCCGACGCCGACGTATCCGCCCCCACCCTTGCCAAGGCCATCGCCGCTACTTCTCCGCGCGTGGCCCACGGCGTTCCCACCATCTGGATCCAACTCTTTGTGCACTACATGCACCATCCGCCAGAGCGTATGACCCTCACGGAAATCTATGCCGGCGGCTCCCCCGTTCCCCCGACGCTTATCAAAATGTGGGAGGAACGCTACGGTGTCGACGTTGTTCACGTGTGGGGCATGGTGGAAACCTCCACCGTCGGCAGCGTCGCCCGCCCTCCACAGGGCGCTTCGGGCGATACGCGGTGGGCCTACCGCATCTCCCAGGGCCGCATCCCCGCCTCGCTGGAATACCGCGTGGTCAATGACGGCCAAGTTGTGGCCCGAACCGACCGCAACGCGGGCGAACTGCAGGTACGCGGCAACCTGGTCACCGGTTCCTACTACCACTCGCCTACCGCTGAGCCGGGCGAAATCGCCTCCGAATTTCGCGGCAAGCAGGTCGAGGCTGCAGAGGGCAAGTTCACCGCGGATGGCTGGCTGCGCACTGGCGATGTCGGCTCGGTCACCAAGGACGGCTTCCTTACCGTAGAGGACCGCGCCCGAGACGTCATCCGCTCCGGCGGCGAGTGGATCTATTCCGTCCAGCTGGAAAACCTCATCATGTCTGACCCACTCGTCGTCGAAGCCGCCGTTATCGGCTATCCCGATAAGCAATGGGTCGAGCGCCCACTGGCCGTTACCGTCTTGGCAGAAGGTGCTTCTCCCACCATCGAAACCGCAGAGCGCCTGCGCGCCAGCATGCGCAAGGAGCTGCCGAGTTGGATGCTGCCGGAGTACTGGACCTTTGTAAAGTCCATCGATAAAACTTCCGTGGGCAAATTCGATAAGAAGGATTTGCGCACCCACCTGGCAGAAGGCGAGTACAACATCATCCGGCTCAAGGGTCCAGGCGAATCGCAGCGCCTCGCTGCCACCGAAGCCACCGATTTAAGCCGGGAAAACTAGGAATAATATCCTTCTCTAAGCCGTTGCAGCTTGGTGTACCTCATCCCCTCTCTTAGACTGGCACCGATGACCTCTTCCACGCAGCGACCCGTAGTTTCCCTGCCCCTGCCCACCGTGGTCCGGGCGCAGTCGCCAGCGGATCTGCCCGCCCCGGCTGCTGATGGCACGCGCGCACTGCTGGATCGCTATGGCCGCCAAGCCCGCGACCTGCGCGTCTCCCTCACGGATCGCTGCAACTTGCGCTGCACCTATTGCATGCCGGCCGAAGGCTTAGAGTGGATGCCCACAGAGAAGACCTTGAGCGATGAGGAAACCATCCGACTGATTCGAATTGGCGTCGGCAAGCTGGGCATCCGCCAAGTGCGTTTTACCGGCGGCGAACCCTTGCTGCGTAAGTCGCTGGAAAAGATTATTGCCGCCACTAAAGAGCTGCGCACCGACCAGGGGAGATCCCCGTCCACCGCGCTAACCACCAACGGGCTTGGCCTAGAAAAGCGCGCCGGCGCCCTCGCCGCAGCCGGACTCGATCGCATCAATATCTCGCTCGATACCATCGACCGCGAGCGCTACGCCGCGCTCACCCGCCGCGACCGCCTTGATCACGTGCTCCAGGCCATCGCCGCTGCGGATGCCGCAGGCCTCCACCCCATCAAAATCAACGCCGTGGTCATGCCCGGGGTCAACGAAGAAGACATCGTCCCGCTAGCGGACTATGCCGTCCGCCACGGTGCTCAGCTGCGCTTCATCGAACAGATGCCGCTTGGGCCCCGCGAGCAATGGCGCCGCGAGGACATGGTAACGGCCGAAGATATCCTTGGCCGCCTGCGCACCCACTTCTCCATGGAGCCCGCCCACGAACCGCGGGGATCTGCCCCCGCCGCCCTGTGGGAGGCCACTGCTCCGGATGGAACGCGCGGAACACTGGGCATCATTGCCTCGGTCACCCACCCCTTCTGCGGCGACTGCGATCGTACGCGGCTGACTACCGACGGCGCCGTGCGCAACTGCCTCTTTGGCAATTCCGAAACCCCGCTGCGGGAACTATTGCGCTCTGGGGCCAGCGATGAGGAGATCATGGAGGCCTGGGCTGAGGAAATGTGGAGCAAAAAGCCTGGCCATGGCATCGATGACGAAGGCTTTCTGCAACCGGACCGTCCGATGTCTGCCATCGGCGGCTAACCTTATTTTTATGTCCACGCCCCGCAGCATCTCCGCGCACCTCGATGCCGTCCTCACCCTGGCATCCCCCCTGCCGGCCGAGTCAGCCGCCGTCGATGCCTCCCTCATCGGCCGCGTCCTCGCCGCCGATGCCACCGCGCGCTTTCCCGTGCCGCCCCACGCCAACTCGGCGATGGATGGCTTCCTCGTCCACGCCGCGGATCTTCCCTCCCCCGGCCCATGGACCCTCCCCGTCGCCGGCGATGTACCAGCCGGTGCCGCCCCTACCGAGGTCCCCGCGGGACACGCGGTGCGCATCATGACCGGCGCACCGGTAGCTGATACCGCAGGAATGCTTGTCGTGCCCGTGGAAAAAACCACCACCCCGGCCGGCCCCGTAGCGCTTCCAGACGAGGTGACCATCACCGATGCTCCCACCAAGTCACATATCCGCGCCGCCGGGGAGGATATCCAGTCCGGCGCGCCAGTGGCCACAGCAGGCACGCTTGTCGACGCCACCGTAATCGCCGCTCTCACCTCCGCTGGCGTTTATTCCGTCTCGGTCCACCGCCGCCCGCGCATAGCGATCATTTCTTCTGGCGAAGAACTCGTCTCTTCCCCAACAGAACTCGCTCCCGGCCAGCTGCCGGATTCCAACGGCCCCATGCTCGCCGCGCTCGCGGGCGCACACACGCACCTCCATGTGGGCGATTCCCCCGCAGACTTGGCCTCTGCGCTGGATGAGCTAGCCCCTTCCCACGACCTCATCATTACCTCCGGCGGCGTTTCGGCCGGCGCGTTTGACGTCGTCCATACTGTGCTGGGGAGTATTAGTTCTTCCTGGTTCGGGCACGTCGACCAGCGCCCGGGCGCCCCACAGGGCTACTCCAATTGGAAAGGCACCCCGATATTATGCTTGCCCGGCAACCCCGTGGCTGCCTTCGTAGATTTTCAGCTCTATGCTCGTCCCCTCATCGCCGCGCTTTCTGGTCACCCCGCGCCACGCGAGCAGGTCCACCTACGCGCCCGCGTAGACTCGCCCCTCCCGACCTCCCGCGGCCGGCCTACCATTGTGCCCGTGACCGTAGACTTCCAGGCGGAGCCCGCCATTACGTCGCACTTACCTCACGGCAGCCATCGCATCGTATCGCTCGCCGGTACCAATGGCTTTTGCCTCATCTCCTCCGAGCCGCCCGCCTTGGGTGAGGAGACCACCGTTTATCTGTATTAAGGAGCAACCATGAAATTTACCCACCTAAATTCTGACGGCGCCGCCTACATGGTCGATGTCACCGAGAAGCAACCCACCGTGCGCACTGCCACGGCCGAGGGCGAAGTCGCCTGCTCCCCCGAGGTCATGACCGCTTTGCGCGACGGCACGGTCCCCAAGGGCGATGTCCTAGCTGTAGCCCGCATCGCCGGCATTTCCGCTGCCAAGAAGGTCCCCGAGCTGCTTCCACTAGCGCATACCATCGGCGTGCACGGCTGCGCTGTGGAGCTCACGCTTGCCGACGACCACGTATTCATCTCCGCCACCGTCCGCACCGCCGACCGCACTGGCGTGGAGATGGAAGCGCTTACGGCCGTGAATGTTTCCGCGCTCGCCATCATCGACATGGTCAAGGGCGTGGACCGCTCCGCCTATATCCGCCGTTGCGGCATCGTGGCGAAATCCGGCGGCCGCTCCGGAGACTGGTCCCGCACCCTGCCGGAGGCCTAATGCTCGGCGCGATAATCCTCGCCGGTGGCCACGGCCGACGCATGGGTGGCACAGATAAAGCCTCTCTTTCCGCCCACGGAACACGTTTTATAGACCGCCTGCTCGCCCAGCTCCCCTACGGCACCCCGGCCGTGGCCGTCTCACCGCATTATCTCGGCCTACCCCAGGTGTGCGAGTCCCCGCTCTACGGTGGTCCCGTCGCTGGCATCGCGGCCGGCGCACAAGCGTTATCCCACTGCACCGAACTTGCCCTCTTCGCCGTGGATGCCCCCGATTCGCCGCTACTGCTTCCCCGTCTGCGCTCGACCCTCGCCTCCTCCACGGCCGATGCCGTACTCACCCGCGCCGCCGACGGCTACCTCCAGCCGCTGTGTTCCCTCTGGCACGCCCCCGCGCTCCACACTCAGCTCGAATCCCTTCCTACGGCTAGGAACGTCTCCGTCCGCCGCCTCATCCGCGGTGTGAATTTTGTCGAGGTCCCTGGCACCGGCGCCGAACGCGACTACGACACACACGCGGAATTGCGCGAGCTCCCCCTGCTCTGCTTCCCGGACCCTGCCCTCCCCCTTCGCGCTCACCGCAGCTCGCTGAACTAGGCCACGGCACCGCACTGGTGAGCGGCAAGGGTAAGGGTCTTCTTCCCACCACCCTTCGCGCTCACTAGCAGCCGCGGGTAGCACGAAATCACCGTCCCGGTGAGCGCGAAGGGTGTATCGAGCGAGGCTGGCCTACTCCGTGACGATGAACTTGCCGTGCTGCCCCTTCTCGGCGTTAGTCATGATGTGATTGACAAAGGAATAAGTGCCCGGCTCGTTGAAGGTCATTTCGACGAATCCGCCTTGCGCTGGAAGCAGGTCAAGCGCTTGCGAACCAGTGGAGTCCTCATTCTTGATGAGGTAAGCGCCTTCCTTGTAGGCGGTATCGAATTGTTCGCCCACAACGTGGAAGCTCAGCGGCTGGTCGGGGCCTAGATTGGTCAGCCACAGGCGAACAGTATCGCCCACCTTGGCCTTGATGGGTTCTGCATCGTACTGGCCGGGATAATAGTTAAAGGCCATGAGGTCGAAGCGGCCGTCGGCTACGCGCTGGGCATCGGCACCAGTGTTTTCCTCACCGAGGAAGACGTCGGTAGCCATGAAGTTATACTCCGCGTCTACGGGCTTCAGGTTCGGCGGATCGATGATGACGTTGCCGGCCATGCCGTTAGCGATGTGGAGGGACATGGGCATCGTGGAACAGTGATACATCCAGATGCCGGAGCGATGCGCGGTGAATTTGTAGGTCAATTCCTCGCCCGGATGGATGGATTTCATGGTCTTATCTGGGTTGACCTCGCCGGCGTGGAAGTCAATGGAGTGGGCCATGGAGCCCTCGTTCTTGATGGTGATTTCGAACTTATCGCCCACTTTTCCGCGCAGGGTCGGGCCTGGGGCTTGGCCGTTGAAAAGCCACCGCATCTGTTTGATTCCTGGGGCGACCTCTACGACCTTCTCGGTCATCGTCCAGGTCTCTTTGTGCGTCTTCGTTTCGGCGGCAGGCTGCAAGGTGGCGTCAAAGGCGGAAAAGCCTTCGCGCTGGGTGCCGAGTTCAGCGGCGGTAGGCACGTCCACGTGGGGGTTGCTTGCAGAAGCCACCGTGTGGTCATGCCCTGCAGCGGCGCCATCTCCGACGTTGACCTTAAAAGTCATGCCCTGCATCTTGTGGCCGGCGATGGTGCAATAGCCTTCCTCGGAGGAGTCGATGACTCCGGCATCAAGTTGGACGGTCTCGCCGGGATCGACGCGGCCGGTCTCGGCATCACCTATCTTCAGGTCATGGACTTGGTCACCCGAGTTGGTGAAGTTGACCACCAGATGGGTTCCAGGGTCGATATCGATAGACGAGGGCGTAAAGGCCATGCCATCCACACCAACGTCAATGGTCTGCGTTTCACCAGAGGCTACAGGCGTAGCGGACTGAGAGCTCTTGCCGGTGGAATTGACCACCGCGAGTGCGATAACTGCCGCTAACGCGATACCGATGAGTAGCCACGAAGCCCAAGATGAGTCCTTGGAGGCGGGCTTGTCCGCGGGTTGTGAGGAAGAAACGCTCAGCATTTAGTTCTCCAGTCTTTTCTGTAAGTAAAGGGCTCGGCCAACGGCGAAGATATTGGCGGCAAGACCTATCCCCATCATGATAAGCCCGGCCGCAATAGCATCCAGCAAGCTAAGTAGTCCGCCCAGATTGATGAGCAGCAGACGAGCGTAACCGGTGCGGTCCGCGGTATTGGGGCGCGCCCCGGTAAGTATGGGCAGCAGGTGGTGTAGGACACCGGTCACCAGCTGCAAAAGGCCAGCACCGAGGAAGGCGGGAAGCACAACCAAGGTGATGGTGCGCGGGTAGGCTCCGACGGCTGCGGAGATGGCATCACCGGCGCACAACGCCAGCATCCACAGCAGGCCGGCGATGACGGCAACGGTGGCGGTGGTCAGCCGTGGTGAGCGCCCCATGACGGTAGCGAGTACCGGCTGGATGATGAGCAGGGCTGCCAAGACCACGAGCAGCTGGGCCACGCCTGCAGCTCGGGTGAGGCCTACCGCGTATAGTGCTATCGCACATCCCAGCCCCACGCAATGCACGATGAGCGCACGGGTACATCTTGCACGGGCGGTGGAGGAAATCGCAGTGGCAGACAACGTGGGAAGCAGCGTGACCCCCGTGCCGATGACGGTCAGCCAGGCAAATCCCCAGACCATACCGCGCGAGTGCGCGCCGATGAGGAGGGAGTACTCGCCTACCCTGTTGCCGCTGAGGATGACGAGTACTACGGAGACAATCATGAACACGCTAGCGGCGATATAAAAGGGCACGGTCACGGCAAAAGAACCAGACAATGAGCCGCGTAGGCGCCGCGCGACGAACCACAGATGCCAGGCGAGGGCGGCGATGATGAGGGTTGAGGCGACGTCGGCAAGCGGGCCCCAGTCATACCCCGCCCTATCGATGAGCAACAAGATAAGCCCGATCTGGACTAGTGCCACGCGACTGCCGACGCCCCGGTAGTCCCCACCCGCAGTCCTAGTCAAGGCCTCGGTGAAGTGGGTGGAAAAGACGATGATCGCCGTGGTCAGCGCGCCAATTGTGAAGGGGTGGATGATATCCCACCACACCACGGGTGCGCCCAAGGAACTAGCGATGAGCAGGCCGAGGCCGACAAGGATCCACCCGGCGATAATGGCAGCGCTAAGGGTATGCCAACGGCCGCGTGCGGCCAGGGAAATGTCATGAATGCGCACGTCGCGCCTCCTTGCTGGTCATGGTAATGCCGCAGGCAAGAAAGCCTATTACCGCAATAATGGTAACCACCCCGCCGCTTTGGAGCGCTGTGGTGTGCTGGGCACAATCTGCAAGGACTCGCAGCGCAAGGCCACCATGCAAGAGCCCCACAGGTACGTAGAGCACTTTGTGGTATGGCAGGCGGCGGCGAATAACAGAGGTGAAGATGATGGGCGCGTGCGCGAAAATCATGGACATGACAAAGCCCAGGAAAATGGTGTGCACCGAGGCATCATAGACAAAGCCGGTGGCCTCGCCATAGATCAGCCACAAGTACCCGCCGAACGCGAGCCAGGCGTAGCCGGCCAGCATGCATGCCGCCGAATAGCGCGGCAATCCTTGTGAGCGCACCAAGTTCTTGGCCACATCCACCCGCGCGGTCGCCACGGCGATGGCGATCAACATCAGCCCCATAGCGCGATAGCCCACCGCCGGGGAAAGCATATAGATAACGCTGACTGCCGCCAGCCCCAGCACTAAGAGGGTGAGATGATTTTCGGCGCGAGTGCCGGCCATGGTTACGCGCGCTAATTCCATGCGCTCGCCGATGATGGTGGCCACGGCATAAAGTGCGCACAGCGGCATCGCTGTAGCAAACCCCGGCCCCATGGCCCAGAGGGCAGCGGCGGCTACTCCCCCAATGACGCCGACTGCCTGCACCAGAATCGCGAGGCTAGCCTGACGGCGGTAGATAGTGGCATAGATGCAGCCAAGGACAAGGAAGCCGGCGGCAAAGAACATGGCTGCGACCCCACGCGGTAGGCCGGCGAGAATGCTGAGCACGCCAGCGACGTGGCATACAGGCCCCACCCAGGCCCACGTGGTGCGCACGGCGACGGCGCGTTCGAGGCCGATGGCCTCGCCTACGAAGCCGAAGACCATAAGCGGCCCGTGGTCGGCGGCAAAGGATGCTCCCGGGGTGGCGTTCAAACCCAGGAGGGAGGCGCCCGCACCCAGCCCAACCAGCAGGGATACCCCTGCACAGGCGAGAAAAATAAGGCGATGCGCCACGCTATTATTTTGCACGAGTTTTATCGTACTAATATTGGGGTCAGAGCGAAACTCGCACCCCAGCAGAAAGGACTACTTGCCATGCAGCTGCCCATTTCCGACGCCAATAAGCCGCATTCCATCCCCACCCTCAACGCCTCAGAAATTCCGCACGCCGTCCGCCACGGTGCCATCCATGGCGCATTGGGCACCCTTAACGTGGGAGAGTCCATGATCCTCATCGCCCCGCACAACCCCATTCCGCTGCTCAAAGAGGTCGAGTCCCGCGAGGAGAAGTTCGAGCTCGACTACCTCCAGGAAGAAGAAAACGACTTCCATATCAAGTTCACTCGCGTGAGCTAAACCTTTGTCCGGCGGAGGGCTATTCTAGGTAGGTCAAGCCCGTCGCCGAAGAAGCCGAAAAGGAGCTCTCCGCAGATGAAAAGATGCATCGCCGCACTCCTCGTTGCCTTGGGATTCGCCGTTTCAGCCTGCGCTCCGCACACGTCAGTAACCTCGCCGCAGGATACGGCGGATCCCACGCTCAATGTACTGGCGGCCTCATCCACCCGCGTTATCAATGAGGAACTTACCCAGCGCGCGGGCCAGCTCGAATCTCCGGTGAATTTGAGCTTTGAAAATGGCGGCTCTTCCGATCTGGTGAGCAAGCTGCGCGAGGGTGCCCCGGCCGATCTTCTCCTCACGGCTTCCAAAAAGACCATGGATAAGGCGGTCCAGGATGGAACCGTGACCGCCCCCGAGGTGCTCGCCACGAATGTCATGGTCATGGTGGTACCTAAAGGAAACCCGGCGGGAATCCATTCTGTGCAGGATCTCGCCCACGCCCACCACTTCGTGCTCTGCGATCCGCAAGTACCCTGCGGCGATATTTCCTCCCAGATCATCGATGACCAGCATTTGGACGTGCACCCCTCCTCCCAGGAGCGCCAGGTAGCGGATGTTTTAGGAAAGGTGGCCTCGGGTGAAGCCGATGCTGGATGGGTCTACTCCACCGACGCCGCTGCGGCCGGCAATGATGTTGAGGTGATTGATATTCCTGGGGCGGAGAAATTCTCTAATCAGATCCTGGGCGCCGTTGCCACGGACGCCTCTCATCCCGACCAGGCCCGCGCGGTGCTCAATTTGTTGGCCAGCGACTTTTATTCCACCTGGCACCACCTTGGCTTCAGCCCAGCGAAGTAGTCTATGTCCGCCCCTCAGCCTGTCCGCCCCAAGGCCCCGCTGCTTATCGGCCTCATTGGTCTCATTGCGGTAGCTACCATCATTGTTCCCGTGGCAGCTCTCGGGCTGCGGGTGCCGTGGGCGCGCATCAGCGATTACCTTGGCCGCGAAGAGATTCGAGACATGCTGCTCATCTCCGTGGCGGCGGCTTTCCAATCCATGCTGCTCGCACTCGTAATGGGCTTGGGCCTGGCATTATGGGTCCAGCAGCTCGGTCGCGGCAGCACCATTATCCGTCTTTTGGTCTACCTTCCTCTGGCTATGCCACCGGTGGTCGGGGGTTTGGCCCTTACCGCAGCCTTAGGGCGCAAGGGCTACCTCTCCCCGCTTCTCGACGCCCTGGGCATCCACCTCGCCTTCGCCTTCCCAGGAGTCGTGGTGGCCCAAACCTTCGTGGCACTGCCCTTTGTGGTGGTAGCGGTCGATTCGGCACTGCGCCAACTAGACCAGGAAATCCTCGCTTCGGCGCGGGGCGTGGGCTTGGGGCGTTGGGAAATACTCGGCAAGATCACCCTTCCTTCGATCGCGCCGGCTGTAACTGCCGGCGCGACGCTGGCCTTCGCGCGCTCATTGGGCGAATTTGGCACGACACTGACCTTTGCCGGCTCTCAGCCAGGGGTTACCCGCACGATGCCGCTGGGCATCTACTTAGAGCGCGAGGTCGACGCGGACGGCGCCTACGTGCTCTCCGCCCTGCTTATCGGGCTGGCCTTGGTCTGCCTGGCGCTTGCGTGCTTGCCGGCCCTGCGCAGGCGGCGCTACCAGCCGCAGGCAAGGCAGCTGCATTCACTGGACGTGGACAAGCTCCGCGAGCTCACCCAGCCCACGAATGCGCAGGCGGTATCCGTGACGGTCGAAGGCGTGCGCACGGCTTTGTCTCCGCGAGCCATTACGGCCGTGGTGGGCCCGAACGGCTCCGGAAAGACCACTTTCATGGGACGCATTGCTGGGCGCCTAAGCGGCGGTGAGGTTTCTCCAGGCGCAACCGGCATCGTCTTACTGACCCAGCGGCCGGGCTTGCCGCCGCGCTCGACGGCCCAGCAAGCGGTCGCCATGGTTACCCGCGATAGGACCCGTGCGCAGGAGCTTCTCGCGGCAGCAGGATTGCACGAGCTTGCCGACGTCCCAGTAACAGCCCTCTCCGGCGGCCAGGCCGCCCACGTGGCCTTGGTGCGCGCGCTAGCCGCACGACCAGCCGTTCTCATATTGGACGAGCCACTTGCCGCAGTCGACGTGAAATCGGCTGAGAGGTGGCGCCACTTTCTGCACGCGGCACGCGAGGATAGGACCACCCTGCTCGTTACCCATAACGCGCTCGACATTGCGAACCTGGCGCAAGACATGCTGGTCATGGAAGCCGGACAGGTGCGAGCGCACGGCGCTACCGCGCGGCTCCTTAATGCCCCGCCGACTGGCTTCGTTGCAGCACTCGCGGGGCTTAACCGCCTTGAAGGAACGGTAACCGCCACAGATGCCTCCACTGTGGAGGTCGCCTGCGGGGAGATTACTATTTTGGCAACGACGGAATACGCACCTGTTCAGCCTGGGCAGGAGGTGGCGGTGACATTCGATCCGCATGCGGTCACCATCGGTGCCGTGCCGGAAGCCTGCAACCAGTGGGCTGTGCGAGTCCTAGCGGTCGAGGCCACCAGCCTCGCAGCCGCTCAGCTGCGCGTGGATCTGGGCGGTTTCGAGGCCACCGTACCGGTAGACCGCGAGTCTGCTTTAGGTTTTGCGGTGGGTAGCACCGTATCCTTGGCAATATCTACAGCAAACGTTTTTGTCCACCCCAAATAAAATCTCTGTTATGCAGACCCCAAGGCGGATTTCCTACCATGCCTGACTCACTACCCCGGCCCACCACCGAACTCTTCCCCGAGGCCCTCAATCTCTCGCCAAAGCAACGCGAGGTACTCGCAGCCTTACAACGCCACCCCAATGGCGCCAAAGCTGGCACCGTGGCCGAGGAGCTTGGCATGCACGTCAACACCGCCCGTGGCCACATCGATGAGCTGGTCAACGCCGGAGCTATAAACGTGCTATCCGCGCCGAGTAAGGGCCGGGGACGCCCTTCCCTGATTTTCCAAGTCCGCGTCCCAGACAATAAGACCGTGGCAGAGGAATACATCACCCTGGTAGAAGTGCTGACCACCATGCTGGCGGGCAAGGAAGACCTAGACGACGCCGCGTCCGCCAAGGCCATCGAGATCGGGCGCCGCTGGGCACGCGCCGCAGGCGCGGAGGGCCCCCACCGCGCGCTCGATACGCTCTTTTCCACGCTGCGCGATATGGGCTTTGACCCCGCCATGCAGCCGGACTCTACCGACATGGAGCTCCGTGCCTGCCCGTTTGTGTCTTCGGGACTCCAGCCTTCACCGTTCCTTTGCGCGGTACACGCTGGCTTCCTGCAAGAAACTACCGATGAAGGCACCACCATTAACCTAGTGCCGCGCCAGCCTCACAACGTATGCAGGCTGGAAATTAAGCCTGCGTAAGCTCCACGCTGACAGGGCCGGCGATGGCGAGGTCGAGGACGCGGAGGTTTTGCTCGCGGGCGTCGGCAAGAATGCTCTCATCGATGTCCTCGGTGTGCAGCACCATTACGGTCGGGCCGGCGCCGGAGAGGTAAGCTGCGTATCCTCGGTTGCGCAGACGGTTGACCCACTCCGCGGTCACAGGAAGCACATCCGCTCGGTACGGCTGGTGCAGGCGATCGCGGGTGCCTTCCCACAAAAGGTCCGGATAGTTTTGCAGTGCAGCCACTTGCACCGCGGTGCGCGAGACGTTAAACGCCGCATCCGAATGCGTCACGTGCGACGGCAATACGCGACGCACCGCCTGGGTAGAAGCATGGAAATCCGGCACGAGCGCGGTGGCACGAATATCTTTATGCACCTTGATGGAAGCAGCGCGATAGTCCGGCAAGGAGTGACCATCGACGGGAACATTGGTCCACGACACCACGGCATCCCCCAGCACGGAGGCGGCCGCATTATCGGGGTGGCCCTCAAAAGCGGAAGAAAGCTGCACCACCTGCTCTTGTGTAAGGGGGCTTCCCGCCAGCGCATTGCCAGCGGCCACGCCCGCCACAGCGGCAGAGGCGGAAGAGCCTAAGCCACGCGACTGTGGAATATTATTATGCGAAACCACCCGCAGGCCCGGCACGGTAGCATCGGCTGTCGAAAGCGCGGAGCGAATCGCCTTAACCACTAGGTGGGAGCCATCGCGCGGCAGGTCTTCTGCGCCCTCACCAAAAATCTCTACCTCCAGCCCAGAGGTGGTGACCTCTACCTCGACGGTGTCATAAAGGCTTAGCGCCATGCCCAAGGTGTCGTAACCGGGGCCAAGATTCGCCGTAGAAGCGGGAACGGTCACGATTGCTTTGGTGCCGACTTCAACTTCGATACTCATAGCTATTCAGTCTATTGCGTCGGGCTAGCTGCCGAGGCGGATTACGGAATGGACGGCCTTGACCTCATCTAGCTCATCCAAGTCAGCCACGATCTTGTCCAGGGTGGCTTCCTTGGCAGCATGGGTGACCACGATGAGGCGAGCAGTATCTTCGCCGTCCTCTTGGCGTACCGTGCGCAGGGATACGCCATTATTGGCAAAGGCCGCAGAGATGGCCGCGAGCACACCGGTGCGGTCCTGGACCTCCATATCGATGTGATAGCGGGTTTCCACCTCACCAAAGTCAGCGATAGGAAGATTGGCGTAGGTATTTTCACCCGGTGCGCGGCCGCCGTGGACGATATTGCGGGCTGCACCGACGACGTCGCCAAGCACGGCAGAAGCAGTAGGATTACCACCTGCGCCATTGCCGTAGAACATCAGGGAACCTGCGGCCTCGGCTTCGACGAAGATGGCGTTATAGGACTCGCTGACAGAGGCCAGCGGGTGCTCCTTGGGCACCAAAGTGGGGTGTACGCGGGCGTTGACAGCTTCGGAGCCGTCCTCTCGCTGGAGGCGCTCGCAGATGGCCAATAGCTTGATGGAATAACCAGCGTCATTAGCCGCCGCGATATCCGCGGCAGTGACCTTGGTAATTCCCTCGCAGTGCACATCTTCAAACTTCACGCGGGTGTGAAAACCCAAAGATGCCATAATGGCGGCCTTGGAGGCAGCGTCGTGGCCCTCAACATCCGCGGTGGGATCAGCCTCGGCGTAGCCCAGGCGGGTGGCCTCGGCCAGTGCCTCATCATAAGAGGCACCCGTGGACTCCATGGCATCCAAGATGAAGTTGGTAGTGCCGTTGACAATACCGGAGATGCGCTCTACCTGATCACCGGCCAAGGAGCGGCGCAACATGCCCACCACCGGGATGGCGGCGGCCACGGCAGCCTCAAAGTAAAGGTCCACGCCGGCACGGTCAGCGGCCTCTGCCAGCTCATCCGCATGCGCGGCCACCAAGGCCTTATTTGCGGTAACCACGGACTTGCCGGAATTGAGCGCGGCGAGGACCAACTCGCGCGGAAAATCAATGCCGCCGATGACCTCAACTACAAGGTCGATATCCTCGCGCGCAACAAGTGCCTTGGCATCATCGGTCAATAGCTCCTGGGGTACCCCTGGGCGCAGCTTATTCTTATTGTGGATGGCGATGCCGCGAATCTCGGCTGGGCCGCCAATGCGGTGAGCAAAGGCATCAGCATTTTCTCCCAGCAGGCGGAAGACCTCAGCGCCAACGGTGCCGAAGCCCAGCAGCGCGATACCAACGGTCTCGCCTTCGCCTTTGCCGGAATGCTTTTGTGCCTGAAGCTCACTAGTCGGTGCAGCCATAGTCCGTCTCCATATTGAAGTTGGGGTTAACGTGTCGTTCCCGCTCAGTGCGGATACAGGACACTATACAGAACAAGCTGTCTACTTTCGCCCTAAATAGACCCATAGATAGAAAAAGCCCCGCCACAAGGCCTGAATTAAATTAGGTTTTGTGGCGGGGCTGCGGGCGCCGGCTAGTCGACCTCGAGGGAGAGAAGATCCTCGATGGTCTCGCGCCGCAGCATTGGCTTGGTATGTCCCACGCGCGTGGCGACGACCGCAGGGCGCACCGCACCGTTATAGCGCGAGGACATCATGTACTGGTAGCCGCCAGTAGCCGCAAAGGCAATCAAGTCTCCCGGCTGGATATCATTGGGCAGCTCGCCATCCTCAAGGAGGATATCTCCGGATTCGCAGTGGAAACCCACCACGCGCGAGGGCACCTCTTCCCCATCGCTAAAGCGGTTGACCACGCGCACGTCATACGCCGAGCCGTAAAGCGCCGGACGTATATTGTCCGACATTCCGCCATCGATAGAGATATAGCGGCGCAGGGGCAGATCGGACTTGCCGGTTTCTACATCCTTGACGGTACCCACGCGGTAGACGGTCACCGCAGAGCCGGCGACCAAGGAACGGCCAGGCTCGACCAAGAGGAAGGGCGCCTCAATGCCCAACTCCTCTGCGGTGTACTTGACCGCACCGAGCATATCGCTGGCCACGCGCTCGATATCCAGTGCCTCCTCATAGGGCATATAGGGAATGCCGAAGCCACCGCCCAAATCGAGCTCTTCCAAAGTCACGCCCAGTTCGGTATAAATCTGGCGGTACAGGCCCATTACGCGCTCAGCGGCAAGCTTGAAGCCTTCCGCGTTGAATACCTGGGAGCCCACATGGCAGTGCAGGCCGCTTAAGTGCAGGTTCTCTGCCTCCAAGCAGCGCTTGGCCGCGGCGAAGGCCGCACCGGTGGCTAGCGAAATTCCGAACTTTTGATCCTCATGCGCTGTCGCGATGAATTCATGCGTATGCGCATCCACGCCCGGCTTGACGCGGATCATGACCGGCTGGACCTTGCCCGCTTCCCCAGCGATGCGATTGAGTTCTTCGAGTTCGTGCTCATTATCGATGACGACGTGACCCACGCCGGCATCTACACACAGCCGCAGGTACTCTTCGTCCTTATTATTGCCATGCGTGGTAATGCGCTCGGCCGGGAATTCTGCCGCCAGTGCAATCTTGAGCTCGTTGAGGGAGGCCGCGTCCAAGCACAGGCCTTCCTCATTGACCCAATTCACGATCTTTTTGGAAATGAATGCCTTGGAGGCATAGTGCACATGCTCCGGGCCGCCAAAGGCACGCGCCATGTCTTGGCAGCGGGACCGGAAGTCATCTTCATCAAAAACGTAGAGCGGGGTGCGGAATTCCTCCGCCAAGTCCGGCAGCGGAACGCCAGCGATGGTAACTACGCCGTCTTCCTCGCGCTGCGCATTGCGCGGCCAGACATGGGCGGGCAGCTCATTAAAATCCGCCATTTACATCTTCTCCGGGGTGCTTACGCCCACCATGGTCAAGGCATTAGCCAGGACCACGCGGGCTGCCTGTGCCAATGCCAGGCGGGCGCCATGGATAGGAGCCTTTTCCTCGCCGGCCTTGGGCAGGACCTGGCAAGAGTCATAGAAACGGTGGAATACCGCAGCGAGGTCCTCGGCATAGCGGGCAATGCGGTGCGGTTCGCGCAACTGCGCTGCCTCTTCCACTACGGCCGGGAATTCACCCAGCGTACGGATGAGATCTCCCTCGCGTTCGTGTGTAAGCAGGGAAAGGTCCGCACCTTCGGCATCGACACCCAGCTCGGCTGCCTTGCGGCCGATAGAGCACAGGCGGGCGTGGCCGTACTGCACGTAGTAGACGGGGTTATCGGAGGACTGGGATTCCCACAGGCCGAGATCGATATCGATGCTCTGGTCCACAGAGGAACGCACCAGGGAGTAACGGGAGGCGTCCACGCCGATGGCGGCCACGAGGTCCTCCATGGTGATAACTGTGCCCGCACGCTTGGACATGCGCACCGGCTTGCCATCGCGCAAAAGGTTGACCAGCTGACCAATTAGTACCTCGACAGCATCGGCATCGTAGCCCAAGGCGGCCGCTGCCGCCTTCAAGCGCGGCACATAGCCGTGGTGGTCCGCACCCAGCATGTAGATATTCAAATCATGGCCGCGGTCGAACTTATCAGCTACGTAGGCGATATCGCCTGCGATATAGGCCGCATTGCCATCAGACTTAACCACCACGCGGTCCTTCGAATCACCGTAGTCGGTGGATTTGAGCCACCACGCATTCTCGGCCTCATACATATTGCCTTCAGCCTTGAGCTTGTCCAGTGCAGCATCGACCGCACCGGACTCAAAGAGGGAGTTCTCGTGGAAGTAGACATCAAAGTCCACGCCAAACTCATGCAGAGATTGCTTAATCTGCGCAAACATCATCTCTACACCGTCTGCACGGAAGGCTTCCTGCACTTCTTCATCGCTGCCCTCCAGGGCGGATGGATTCTTCTCCACCACGGCCGCAGCGATGTCTTGGATATAGGCTCCGCCATAGCCATCCTCCGGAGTTGGCTCACCCTTCGCGGCCGCCACGAGGGAGCGGGAGAAACGGTCAATCTGGCCGCCATGGTCATTGAAGTAATACTCGCGGGTAACCTCCGCGCCGGATGCCTCCAACACGCGACCCAAGGAATCTCCCACTGCGGCCCAACGAGTACCACCAAGGTGGATCGGACCGGTGGGGTTAGCGGAGACGAATTCTAAATTGACCTTCTTGCCCGCAAAGGAATCATTAGAGCCATAATTCTTTCCGGCGCGGAGAATCTGCGCGACGATCTCCCCCTGGGCATCGGCACCGAGGCGAATATTAATGAAACCAGGCCCGGCGATGTCGGCCTCCGCAATGGCGTCATTTTCCGCTAGGGACTCTGCTAGCCAGCCTCCCAACTCGCGCGGGTTAGCTCCGGCCTTTTTGGCCACCTGCAGTGCCACATTGGTGGCATAATCGCCGTGTTCAGGATTGCGAGGGCGTTCGACGTTTACCGTTTCCGGCAATACGGAGGGATCAAGCTCATGGCTTTCCATGACCTTGGTGGCAGTTTCTTTAATCAGTGTGGCCAAATCAGCTGGTGTCATGTCGCACGATTCTAGTGGACTGAAAAGTCAAGTGTGAAAAGGGCCGGGCCCTAAAACTCCCCTTTACTGCACAAACGGCTGATAAACACTTTCTGCAACACTAATATTGCAAAATAATCGCTGGTCAACGAGGAGACGCATTACGCACGTACTGCTTAAAGGGAGTAAGGTTGTGGCTACCCCATGTCAAAAATCAACGAGGAGCACCGTATGCGCATTGCGCTATTTTCCACTTGCATTGGTGACGCCCTTTTCCCGGACGTACAAAAGGCAACGGCACTGGTTCTCTCCCGCTTGGGCCACGAGGTGGTCTTCCCGGAAGAACAGACCTGCTGCGGCCAGATGCACATCAATACCGGCTACCAAAAGGAAACGTTGGGCATGCTCCGCTCTTATGCGGATGCCTTCGCAGATCCCTCTATTGACTACGTAGTTGCGGCCTCCGGTTCCTGCGTGGGCGCTGTTCGTGAACAGCACGAGCGCATCGCCGACCGTTTCGGCAACTCCGCCGACGTCGACGGCGCCCGCAAGACCACCCAAAAGACCCTGGATCTACCCGAATTCTTGGTCGACGTTGCCGGCGTGACCAATGTGGGCGCATTCTTCCCGCACCGCGTGACCTACCACCCCTCCTGCCACGGCTTGCGCTTCCTGAAACTGGGCGACCGCCCGCTGCAGCTGCTCCAAGAAGTAGAGGGCATCGACCTGGTCACCCTTCCTAATAAGGAAGAATGCTGTGGCTTCGGCGGTACCTTCGCAATCAAGAATGCGGAAGTATCCCGCGCGATGGTCACGGATAAGACCCGCCACGTTAAGGAGACCGAAGCAGAATTCGTCACCGGCGGTGACTCCTCCTGCCTGATGAACATCGGTGGTGCCCTGAGCCGCCAGCGTTCCGGTGTCCGCGCCGTTCACATGGCTGAGATCTTGGCTTCCACCAAGGAGCACCCATGGACTCCTACCTCCGCCGCCTACTCCAAGGAGACGATGCTCTAATGACCTCTTTCCTCGATACCACCCCACCGCGTGCGCCGGAAGGCTACGGTAACCTGCGCGGCAGCAAGGCCTTTGTTCCCCTCGCACACGTTGGCCTAAACAACGCCACCCAGCGCCACAACCTGCAGCATGCCACTACCTCCATTCGTGAGAAGCGCTCTGGCGCTGTAGAAGAGCTGGATGATTGGCAGGAGCTGCGCGCCGCTGGTTCCGCAATTAAGGAAGATGTCGCCGCCCGCATGCCAGAACTGCTCGAGCAGTTCGAAGAGGCAGTTAAGGCGCGCGGTGGCACTGTCCACTGGGCACGCGATGCCAAGGAAGCTAACCAGATCATCGAGGGGCTGATTCGCGCCACCGGCGAGACCGATGTGGTCAAGGTTAAGTCCATGGCCACGCAGGAAATCGGCATGAACGAGCACCTAGAGGCGGCCGGCATCAACGCTCGCGAGACCGACCTCGCGGAGCTCATCGTGCAGCTGGGTGAAGATAAGCCATCCCACATTCTGGTTCCGGCTATCCACCGCAACCGCGCGGAGATTCGCGATATCTTCGTCAACAAGATGCCGAACACCGATGACTCCCTGCAGGCAGAGCCGGCCGAGCTGGCAGAGGCATCCCGCCAGTTCCTGCGCGAGCAGTTCATGAAGGCCAAGGTTGCCATCTCTGGCGCCAACTTCGGCGTAGCAGAAACCGGCACCATCAACATCGTGGAGTCCGAGGGCAATGGCCGCATGTGCCTGACCCTGCCGGAGACCCTCATTACCGTCATGGGCATTGAAAAGCTGGTTCCTACCTTCCAGGACCTGGAAGTCTTCCTCCAGCTGCTGCCGCGTTCTTCCACCGCGGAGCGTATGAACCCATACACCTCCATGTGGTCCGGCGTTACTGAAGGCGATGGCCCGCAGAACTTCCACTTGGTGCTGCTGGATAACGGCCGTACCGCGGCCCTGTCTTCTCCGATTGGCCACCAGGCCCTCAAGTGCATCCGTTGCTCGGCCTGCCTGAATGTTTGCCCGGTCTACGAGCGCGCCGGCGGCCACGCCTACGGCTCGGTCTACCCTGGCCCAATTGGTATTTCCCTGACGCCGCAGCTCACCGGCATGAAGGACCACAACGATCCTTCCGCCAGCCTGCCTTATGCTTGCTCGCTGTGTGGCCGCTGCGACGAGGTTTGCCCGGTTAAGATTCCGCTTTCTGACGTCATTTTGGAAAACCGTCACCAGAAGGTCACCCACGCCACCCCACCAATCGAGCCGAAGCTCTTCAAGACCATCCAGCTGCTGTGGAGCAACCCGAAGCTGTGGAACAAGGCAACCCACATGGTCGCCCTGGGCCGCATTCTGGGTGGCACCAACAAGACCATCGAATCCCTGCCACTGTTTATGTCCGGTTGGTCTGAAGGCCGCGATACCGCGGTTCCACCAAAGAAATCCTTCCGCCAGTGGTTCGAGTCCGAAGAAGGCAAGGAACTTCTTGCCGAGGCCCGTGAGGAGTCCAAGAAGTGAACGCAAAGCAGGAAATTCTAAACCGCATCCGCTCCGCTCAGAAGCAGGCTGGTCTTCCCGACCACGTTGACGCCCCGCGCGACTACCAGCACGAAGGCACCCTGAACGCGGACGAACTGCGCGATATGCTCATTGACCGACTCGAGGACTACAAGGCCGAGGTGCACGTCACCGAGGAAGGCGAGCTGAAGCAGGCCATCGCCAAGATCCTTAAGGATCGCGAGTGCAACGACATCCGCTATGCCGAGGGCATGGACGCTAGCCTCTTCGAGGGCTTCGATGCTAAGCCGGACGATAAGACTGTCGATCCACGCACCCTCAATGAGACCGACGCCGTTGTCACCTTGTCTCACGTCACCTCCGCCCAGACCGGCACCATCGTGCTCGAGTCTGATGAGCGCTGCGGCCGTCGCGCGCTCACCCTGGTTCCGGATCGCCACCTGTGCATCGTTCACCAGGATGAGATCGTCTACGGCATCCCCGAGGTCATCTCCCGCATGAACCCGGAGAAGCCAGCGACGTGGATCTCTGGCCCGTCCGCTACCTCTGATATCGAGCTCACTCGTGTCGAGGGCGTACACGGCCCGCGTGACCTCATCGTCCTCATCGTCAAGTAGGTGCATAGCCCTCGCCCCGGCCGGTGAGGGCACCCACCTACTGTGAATATGATGCCAAAAGCATCAAAAAAGCATAGGCTAGGTCTACCAATTATTTTTTATTCTGGAGACCTAACCTATGCTTTCTTTTTCTTCTAAGTTTGCGGCCACGCTCGGTGCTGCTGCGGTCACGATTGGTGTTACTGCACCGATTGCTACGGCCGCACCTGCACCCGCGCCGCTGGAAACCAAGCCCGCTATTTCCTGGGAAGACTGCCCCGAGCAGGTAGACATCGACTCGGCCGAATGCGGACGCATCGAAGTCCCTACCTACTATGACAACCCGAAGGCCGGCACCATTAGCGTCGGCTTCGTGCGGGTGCCCGCCGCCAACCCAGGCAACCGCCGTGGCGCATTGTTTACCAACCCTGGCGGCCCAAGTGGCGATGCCTATGGATGGGCCGGCAATAGCGCCGCTCCGTGGCCACAGGCCGTGCGGGATGAATGGGACACTATCGGCGTACAGCCACGCGGTCTTCCAGGCTCCACCCCAGTCAAGTGCGATGCCACGGCCACCAGTGATCCCCTCCAGGAAAGCTTGCAGGTGGGAAAGCTCACCCGCGATGCCTGCGAAAAGCACACGCCGGGCTACACCAACTCGCTGACCACCGCGAATACCCTGCAGGATTGGGAAATGGTGCGCCGCGCCTTGGGTGAGGAAAAGATTGACATCGCCGGAACCTCTTATGGCACGTACCTCGGCTCCGCCTACGCCACCAAGTATCCGGAGCATACCGGCAAAGTCTTATTGGATTCCGGAATGAGCCCCAAGCTGGCGTGGAATGGCATCTTTGCTTCGCAGCAGCGCGGCTATGAAAAGGGACTGCACGATCTCTTCGGCTTCATTGCCAAAAACGATGCGAAGTACCACCTCGGCACTACCCCGCTGCAGGTCTATGAAAAGTGGTCTCAAAAGGTAGCTCGTGAGGCAGGTGTACGCCCTACCGTCTTGCCACCGAACGCCAAGATTGGTGACCTACCTCCAGGCCTCGAATTTGCCGGTCAGCCCGGTGCGGACATTATGTCGGCCACCGGCCCATTGCGCGTGCAGGCGGAGTTCCTCAGCCAGAAGATTCAAAACCCCAACGCCGTGCAGGTTTCCTCCCCGCTTCTAACCATGACGCGCACCCTCGTTCCGGTCCCTGCGCAGTGGGACGCTTTTGCCAAGCACTTAAATGGCAGCGAGCCTATGGATGACGAGCAGTCCGACCCTGAGGCACTGCGCAAACATCAAGAGTCCGTCACTCAAGCGATGAATATGCAAAACCTCATTGTCTGCAATGAAAACACCGTGCCCAGCAATCCGCTGCTATACCCGAGCTACCTGTGGGCCTACTTCGTCAGCGTTGATCCCTTCACCTTCATCAATTCCATGTACGGTTCCGGCGCGGGCTGCGGTGGCCGTACGCCAATCACGGGACAGGCGCCTCTCGACGGCTCCAAGCTCGCCACCAAGCCCCTCCAGATTCAGGCAACAGGCGACCCGCAAACGCCGTACCAGTACCACACGAGCCTCTCCAAGCCGATGCAGTCGCGTGTAGTCACCGTCCACGGCCCTGGCCATGGGCACTTTGCCTCCGAGAATAAGGTTGTCGATGACATTGGCGTGCACTATTTGCGCACCGGCGAGGTCACTACGACCGATGCCCCTGGGTTGATTTAGTCCCCCACTACCCCATGCGCTAAAATCACATCGTTGGGAATTTTCCCAGCGATGTCTCCGTAGCTCAGCGGATTAGAGCATCGGTTTCCGGTACCGAAGGTCGCAGGTTCGATCCCTGTCGGGGACACAGTTACCGCTGGCCACCAGTACTTTCTGGTGGCCAGCGGTTTATTTATCTTCCGGCCCGCTAACTATTTCCACTCCGGATTGGCGGTATCCACCCCTTGTACCTTAGCCGCATACTCAATCGCGTCCGCCAGCCACTGGGCAAGCCTTTCCTGCTGCGCCTCATAGTGAGCACGGAAGCGCTCATCGGTAACGTAGCCGCGGGAAATTAAGAAGTGCTTTGCCGGCGTTACAGGAAAGAAGGCGCTGAGTGCTGCGCGGTGCTTTTCGACGAGCCCCTGGGCCTCCTCCGAGTCCGGTGCCACTCCACTGGCTACAGCCTGGGCCAGCTCTTCCTCTACCTCGGCCACACCCGCCTGCGCATCGCTCCAGTTCTGCTTCGACCAGTCGGCAGTGCGTTGCTGATACATTGCCCAGTCCTCGCTCAAACCATAGGCCTCTTCAGCTTCTTGTTGATGCGCGGCGAAGTTAGCATCGCCGACAATGTGTCCGATTTCTTCCACAGTGAGCTTTCGTTTATTCATTGCATCCTCCATCAAGGTGTCAATCGCTGCCAGCATTTCACTGAGGTTGTCGCGCTGGGCAAGCAAGCTTTCCCTCTGCCTCTGCAAATGTTCTATATCGGAGGCAGCGCCATCTAGCAGCTGTTTAATATCGGTCAATTTCATACCAGTGGCGCGGTAGATGAGAATCTTCTGCACTCGGGCACAGTCTTCCTCGGTATATAGCCGGTAGTTGGACCAGCTGCGCCACGTGGGTGACAGCAAACCTTGCGCCTCCCAGTGATGCAGCGTGCGCACCGTAATACGGAAGAGCGCTGCTACCTCGCCAACGGTATAGAGAACTTCATCGATGTCGTCCATGACTTCATTGTCGCGCCTTACGCCACGTCAGGGTCAACCCAGAGAAAATCTGCAGAATCTCTTGCCAGAGTGTTGGGTTTATGCAACACTTGGGTGCATGACAGCAAACGACAACCCTGTTTCTACAAAGGTCCGTGCCGAGCGGTTCCGCCGACCAGGCCCCACCCGTGGATTAATCGCGTCTATGTATCTGTGCGTAGCCATTTCCGCGATTTCCCTCATCTGCGCACTAGCGTTTTCCTCCTACTGGTCTCTCTTGGCCATGTCTGTAGCAATGGTCCTCTCGTGCGTCCCGTGGACCATTCTGCGCATAACCATCGATTCCAAGGACAGCAAGCCGCTGTCTTTTCTCGATGAATATGAAGCCCAGGTCCTGGATGAGTGGCGCCGCAGGGCCTTCAAGCTGTCTACTTCCCTGCTATTTGTCGGCGGTTTCGCCACGCTCCTCGTGGGAAATTGGTTCCTCGGAGGAGGGATTACCGGCACTATTGGTACCAAATACTTACTTGGGGCCGGCTATTTTCTGCTTTTTAGCTTCTTCATCTCTGCCACCCTGCCCGCCGTCGGCTACGCACTAACCTTCAACCAGAACACGGAGCACTAATATGCCCACCTTGACCATTGACCACCTCAATAAGTCCTTCGGGGAGACGCAAGCCCTGCGGGATATGACCTTTAGCGTTGGCGAGGGCGAAATCTTCGGGTTTGTCGGCTCCAACGGCGCCGGAAAGTCCACCACCATGCGCATTGCACTAGGTGTGCTGGCGAAAGACTCCGGCGAAGTCTACTTTGATGACGCCCCGATTAATGACGATAACCGCCGCCGCATTGGTTATATGCCAGAAGAGCGCGGCCTCTACGGGAAAGAACCGCTGCTCAGCCAGTTGGTCTTCCTTGGCACGCTGCACGGTATGGACAAGTCTGCCGCCAAGCGCGCCGGCGCTGAGCTCCTTGAGCAGCTAGGCCTGGGCGAGCGCATGGACGATAAGCTCGATGACCTCTCCTTGGGCAACCAACAGCGAGTACAGCTCGCGGCCTCCCTGATTCACGACCCAGACATGCTGATTCTGGACGAGCCCTTTTCCGGTCTGGACCCAGTAGCAGTCAACGTGATGTCAGATATGCTGCGCGAGCGCGCCAACCGTGGCGTTCCCGTCATTTTCTCCTCGCACCAATTGGACTTGGTGCAGCGTTTATGTGACCGCGTGGGCATCGTGACGAAGGGGCATATGGTGGCTGAAGGGGGCGTCGATAAGCTGCGCAGCCAGGGCCCGCCGCGCTTTGAGGTCGCTACCCCAGCACGCGGCTGGTACCCGGAGGGCACGGAGCTGGTGGCCGAAACTCCCGACACCGTGGTAATCCAAGCAGATTCCAGCGTTGATGACCAGACGATCCTGCAGGCTGCCCTAGCCGCTGGCCCAGTGCATTCCTTCGGCCGCAAGATCCCAGACCTGACCGAGCTTTTCCAGGACGTCGTCACCAGCAACCAGAATGAGGAGGCCTAAGCCATGCAGTATTCCGCAATGAAGACCATCGGCGTCGTAGCCAAGCGTGAAATGGCAGTCGCGCTGAAGTCGAAGATGGTAGTGGGCACTATGCTGCTCCTCATCCTCGGCGCCATTATCGCCCCAATTGCTATCAGCTTCTTCAGCGGCGATGAAGAACCTGATTCCGTAGCCGTCGTGGGGATGGAAGCGTCCGCCTTCAAAGATTCCGGCATCGATGCCACAGCAGCGAAAGACCGCGCGGAAGCCCAGCAATTGGTGGAAAATGACGAGGCCGATGCCGCCCTCGTGCCGGCAGAAAACGACGGCTGGGATCTCTTGAGCAAGGGCGATACGCCTGCTGCGGTAACTACCACCGTCAACCAAATCGTTTCTTCTCAAGCACAAGCAACGGCGCTGGAAAAGCTCAATATTGACCCGCAGGAGCTAGAAAAGGCTACCCCGTCGACCACGGTAAATCAGGTGAATCTAGAAGAAGAGGACGGCACTGAACAAAAGATGGCCGGCGTAGCCACGGTCCTCATTGGCGCAATGGCAGTGGTCTTTTCCATCATGACCTTCGCTGGCCTGATTGGCGGCCGCGTCACGGAGGAAAAGTCCTCCCGCGTGGTGGAAATTATCTTATCTTCCGTGCGCCCGGTGGACTTCCTAGCCGGCAAGATTTTGGGCAATACCATCGTCGGTTTCTTGGCCACCCTCCTCATCCTGGGCGGTGGCGCGATTTCGATTGCTGCGTCCGGCCTGGCTAGTGACCTCGAGCTGGACTATGGCTTGGTAGCCGTCCTCCTTGTAGGCGAGATTTTAGGATTGCTTTTCTTTGGCAGCCTCTACGCTGCAGCCGGCTCCATGGTGCAGCGCACCGAGGATCTCCAGTCCACGCAGGCACCGATTCTGTTCCTTGTCTTTGCCACCATGTATGTACCGATGTTCGGCTGGATGCATCTGGATGCCACGTGGATGCAGGTTATGACCTGGTTGCCGCCGGTTTCCATGCTGGTCGCTCCGATGCAGGTGGCCGGGGGCAACCTCAGCTGGCTGGGATTGCTGGCTAGCTATGTGCTCATGGCTGTGGTGACCGCACTGATTATCGTGCTAGTCGGTCGAATTTACCGCCGCGCCATTTTGAATAATGGACGCAAGATGACCTGGCGCCAGGCGGTGGGCAAATAAAAATAATCCGGCTCCCCTGCCGTGTGCAAGGGGGAGCCGGATTCTTCTATGTGCCGAAGCTACTGAGTAATGAACTCGTTGGTGATCGGCTGGGTGATGTCCAAGGTGCCGTGCTCGATGTAGTACATACCGAAGAACATGGCTGCCAGCATCACTACGGCTAGCAGCATGGAAGGAATCCACTGAAGGAATACGGGAACCCAGCCATTGCCCTTGTCGCGAGCTGCTGCTTCGCGCTGTTCCTGAGCCTCACGCTCGTTCATAATGATAAAACCTTTCGATCCACCGAGGATTAACTACGGATATCTTAACAGTTAAGTGCTTATAAGGCCGCATTCCTCGCACTTTTGATTGACGCCGAAATTTCGCCTTTAGATTCCGGGGTCCTCGTTATTGAGCAGTGCCTCTACGAAAGACTCGCGGTCCGCGAGCATGCGCTCGATGTCCTCTTCCGCGCCGACAATCCATAGCTCGGTGTCTTGGTCATAGGTCAACACGGAGTCTGGGTAGGCCTCTAGGGCCTCTTCCATAGCGGAGACTTGTTCCTCGCTGGCGGCATCATCCAGGTGCGCTTCGGGGTCACCGATGCGTGGACTAAGCTCCTCCAACGCGGTGATTCCGTAGGTCTTATATTGTTTC
The DNA here is from genome assembly GCF_037908395.1 of Corynebacterium sp. KPL4072. NCBI lineage: Bacteria > Bacillati > Actinomycetota > Actinomycetes > Mycobacteriales > Corynebacteriaceae > Corynebacterium > Corynebacterium sp. KPL4072. The sequence continues at coordinate 59,109 of NZ_JBBMGE010000004.1, read as the reverse complement.
TTTGGGTGCTCAAAGAGCTCTTGTCCCATCATGGAGCTTAATCCCTTCCGTGTAGTAGCGAATCTGGCACGTATCCCTCATAGCCGGGGAGGTTTTTGGCCTGCAAAACGCCGTTAAAAAAGCGCCGCAGCGCAGGCACGTCCTCGGGCTGCAGGTGGTCAAAAACCATGCGGCGGACTGATTCCACGTGTTCGGGGGCGGCGCGCCGCAAGTGTTCTAGGCCCACGTGAGTAACGCACACATTGATCCCACGGGCATCTACCGCGTCTGGTTCTTTATAAAGCAGGCCGCGCTTTTCCATGCGGGTTACTTGGTGGGAGGCGCGGGAGCGATCCCACTCTAGCTGCGTGCACAACTCGTGCAGGCGCAGGTGCTGCTCCGGTGCCTCAGACAAGGCAACGAGGACAGCAAACTCGGAGGCAGATACCTCGCCGCCGGCCTTGAGCGTTTCATCCATTCCCCTATTAATCTTGCGCACAGCGCCAAGGAGCAGGCGCCATAGTTCCTGCTCCTCGTCGTCTAACCAGCGAGTTTGAGAAGGCATGGCACTAGATTACCCCTTTGAGGGAAGCAATGGCGCGCTCGCTGCGCCCCGGCACACGAGAATAGCGCTCCGGCATGCAGGTAAAGACCAATACCTGGTTATCCCGTCCCACGTGGGAAAAGAGCGTAGCCATGAGTTGCAGGCGGTGCGCGTCGGTAGACCCCAGCGCATCGTCCACGATGACCGGCACCGACTCCGCCCCTACCAATTGCGCGATGGCAAAGCGGGTGAGGATGGCCAACTGCTCGCGAGCACCGCCGGACAAGCTGGCCAGGTTCACCGTCTCTTTATCCTGGGTACGGGCGGTCACGCGGAGATCTTCATCGAGCTCGAAGGTGATATCGCCACCGTAGACGGTGCGAGCCAGCTGTGAGAGTGCGTCCACGAAGGGCGCGGCGTAGCGCTGGCGGGCGGCATCGCGGTGCTTGAGTAAAAGTTCGCGCAGATAGCGGGCTGCTTGCGCGCGCTTGTTTACGCTCTCGTACACCGCGCGAGCCATCTCTACCGCTGCGGTGGCCTGCTGGGCGCGCTCTGCGGCACCAGAGTGGAAGTTGATTTCGCTCGACAGCCTGCCAAGGTCCACCTCACTACGCTGGATGCGTCCGGTGAGGTATTCCAGGTGGGACTGTGCGCCTTCTACCAGCGAATTGGCGGTATCAAGATCAACCGCTTCCATCTGCTCCAGCTGCCCGCGCAGCTCCGCCACGACGGTCTCCAAACGGGTGACTTCGGCATGGAGCGCCTCGTCGGCGGCTTGCTCGCGCGCGGAGGCGAGCTCCCTGGTCACGCGCTGTGCATTCTCGCGGGCGGCGGTCAGTTCGGCGTTTAAGCGCACTACCTCGTGGGCAAGACGGCTTTCGCGATACGGCACAAGCTCGCGGTCGAGCGCATTGACTTTTTCGCTGGCTGCTTCTTCGGCGGCTTCGGCGGCAGCAAGATCTACCTCGCCCGCATCTTCAAGGTCCGCCACCTTCTCGGACAAAGCGGAATGCTGGGCGCGGAGGTCGCCTAAATCATCCGGCCCCAGTTCCACGGCAAGAGCCCGGGTGGCGGCATCCAGAGTGTCGTTGAGCGCGCGGTGCTCCTCATGGGTCTTTTCGGCCGCTCCTACAGAATCCACGCCAAGGGTATCGAGCAGGTCCTGCAGCCGCGTGCGGGACTGTTCCACATCGCGCAGGGTGTCTTCGGCCGAATAGGACCCAGCGGAGAAGCGAGCGGTAATTTTTCCGATGGTGATAACTCGGGCGTCGACAAGCTCGATGGCGGTGTCCTCGCCTATCTCGACGTCCTCCCCATCAACACGGATCCTAGAACCATCCGGACCCGAAAAGTGCACCTTGGCGGCCGCAGCCTCGTGCAGGCGCGTGGCCACAGACAGCGCCGAGTCCGCCTTATGCAGGCTGCTGATATCGGCCGCGGTGATCTCGCGTCCGCGCTGGGCAATGGCCGCGCGGGCTTGGTCTACCTCGGCGGCGAGGGCGTCGAGTGATTCCAACCGGGCGCTTAACTGTTCAAATCTCTGCCTATCTTGCAGGCGGCGAGCCTGTTTGAGAGTGCTGCGGGCCGCGGCATAGTCCTCTTTTGCCTCCGTCAGCCGCTTGTCCAGTGACTCTTTTTCCGCAGCTTCTTCTTGAGCTTTTTCTTGCGCGCCGGTGAGCTTCTGCTCGGTGTCCTTGGCAGCCGTGGCAGATTCATCGGCTGCGGCGACGAGCCCGGCGCGCTCGGTAACCGCTGCCTGGGCGCGGGCAAGATCCTCGATGGCGCGCTCGAGCGTGGCTTTGTGGGAATCCAGCGTGGCCTGCGCGGTTGCGGCTTCCTCCGCCTGGGTCTGCTTTTCGCTGAGATCGGCCCGGGCGGCGGGAAGCTCGGCTTCGGCGGCGGATTGGTCGCGCTGGAGTTGCTCGTAGCGTTCAACCACGGAGTCCAGCTCCCGCAGTACGCGGGTGGCCTCGGCGTGTTCTTCCTCGGCCTGCGCGAGGGCTTCGGCGGATTCCTTGTACTCGCCGGCTGGGTTGCCCTTCGCGGCGGTGAAGTAGCGCTGGTATTCCTTGTCCACGCGGGCAAGGAGCGCGGAATCATCGCCGGAGACCTCTTCTTCGGCCAGGCCAGATTCGCGCTCCAAGGCGCGGGTGAGGCTAGGAATGCCGACGGCCGAGATGGCCTCGCCGGTGTCGTCTTGGCGCATAAAGAGGGCGTCGACAAGCGAGCGGTCCAAGTGTTCCGAGAGAATACGCTCCAACTCATCATCGGCCTGACTGCCGGTAAATTGCGCCGGCCGCGGGGAAGAAATGTGTAGCTCGCAGGATTTCTTGGAAAGCCAGCGCTTGGCAATACTAAAGCGGTAGTCGCCTACGCTAAGTTCAGCCGTGATTTCCGGCGCCACGTCCTTGCCCACCGGTTGCAGGGCGCGAATGCGTTTGGATCGGCCACTGTGCTTTTCGGTGAGCACCACGTCGAGCGCCTCCACGATGGTGGACTTGCCGGCCTCGTTTTCGCCGTGGATGACCACGACGCCGGTTTCTGGCAACTCATCCAGGACCAGGTGCTCAATGCCGCGGACGTTATTAAGTTCTAGGCGGTGGATGCGCATTAGGACTGTCCCTCCAGGCGGAATAGTAAGTTGGCAGCGTCGCGGGCGACGGGATCCTCGCGGTTATCCAGAAGCTCCTGCAGGGCCTCGGCCGCGTAGCCGGAAATATCGAGGCTAGCTAGTTCTTCCTCGCTGGGCTCGAGGTAGAGATCCATGGTGCGCTCTCGGGGGCGAAGGGAGGCAAATACGGCCTCGTACTCATCTAATCCGCGCTGCAGGCGGGCGTGGGCCTCGACGCCGAGCGTGCCGCGCAGGCTATATTTCACGGCCGTGCGCACCTTATCCGGGTACTCGTCCAAGCGTGCCAAGAACAGGTCCACGTCTTCGGCGGAATCCACGGCGGCATCGACTGCCTCAAAAGTCCAGCGTCCGATGCGGCGCTTCTCGACGTCCACCTCATCCCCCACGCGATCCCCCACATGCACCACCAGCGCATTGCCAGAATCTGACTCGCCGCCGCCGGTGCTCGTTTCCTTAAAATCCGTGGTTTCTGGACTGCCGGAGAACCACACTCGGCCGGTGGTGCCGAGGCTTTCGGTGGAGTGGGTATCGCCGAGCGCCAGGTAATCAATCACCCCGCGATCCAGGCAGTCTTCAACGAAGGCTAGATCGATGGTATCGGCGTCATCCTCGCCAGAGCGGGAATCCACCTGCCCGTGACCAACGGCGATGCGAATGCCCTCGGCCGGCTCCAGCGGCTCGAGAGCGTGGCGGACTAAGTCGTGGTTCGCGCGCTTGGACAGATAAGGCGCGCCAACCAGCTCCACACCGGGGGCCACCTCAATCGGCTGGGAGTCCGCAATAACGTGAACATTATCGGCGCTGGTCTTATAAAAGACCGAGTCCGCCACCAGCGGGTCATGATTGCCGGGCAGGACGTAGACCGGTACAGGTAGGCGCTTAAACATTTCCGTGGCGCGGGCGAGGATTTCGCGGGAGAGGGAATTGTGCTCAAAGACATCGCCGGCTACGACGATGAAATCCGCCCCGGTGTCCTCGGCCAGCTCGCCCAGCCGCATGATCGCGGCCTCGCGGTCATCATTAAATCGGCCCTGGGCCTCGCCCTTCAAGAACCAGCGGGTCATGCCCAGCTGAAAATCGGAGGTATGGATAAACGTGGTAGCAGTCATTAGTGCGTGAGGTGGTAGTAGAGGTCTTCAATATCGGATACCGCGCGCAGAAGATCCAGGTTGGTATGAGAAACCGAACGCATGGCCTTGCGCAAGAGGTCCGGATCGGAGTCATCGATGGCCGGGGCTACCTTGGGCTGCGGCAGCTTGGGCAGCTCACGGCCGTTCCAGAAGATGTCATTCTTTTCTTCCTCGGACAGCCCACTTGGGGTAAAGCTTTCGCGGCTGACTGTCTTAGCCTGTTCGAGGACCATGCGCTCCAGGCGGGCAAAGTCCAAGCCACGCATATTAAAAATGACAGCCGGGTCCGCATCCGCCCGGGTGGCGAGCTTATCGCCCACCGCCACGATGTGCTTGCACACGTACTCGCCGTCCGGGCAGTCACAGGTCAGGCGCAGGTCTTCGGCCTCGGGGGCGAAAAGGGTGTCTAGGGCGGCGTCGGCAAGCAGGCCTTTGCGTGCATTGGCAACGGAATTGGGGGTGCGGGCGAATTCGGTGGCCAGCTGGGCAATATCGTCATTATTGCGGTAGGGCAACTGGATGAGCACCGCGAAGGGCTCATTCTGGGAGCCGGCCACGCGGCCGTGGATGGCGCCGTTGCGCACCTCCAACCCCACGACGTGGCCGCCCTCGGCATACTGGCGGCCGCGGGTAATCCGGCCGCGATCCGCACCGTGGGAGGTAAAGGCCGCGATACGCGAGGCCGTCGTGGACAGGATGCGCCCGCTGCGGTCGACGTGATTGACCTCAGCCGGGGTGCTTACCCGCTTGCGGGTACCAAAATTGGCATAGATAACGTTGTCATCGCCTTTAACAGCCATGGATTACTCCCTCCCCCGGTAGCTCATGAGTGCGGCCAGCTGATCTGGGTCCAGCTCGGTGAGCCAACCCTCGCCCTCGCCCACGACGGCGCCGGCCAGCTGCGTCTTACCATCCAAAATGTCCTGGATAGATTCCTCCAGCGTACCCGCGGTGATCATCTTATATACCTGCACATTGCGGCGCTGGCCAATGCGGAAGGCGCGGTCCGTCGCCTGGTTTTCCACCGCCGGGTTCCACCAGCGGTCCATGTGGACGACGATGGAAGCAGCCGTCAGGTTCAGGCCGGTACCGCCGGCCTTGAGCGAAAGGATCATCGCCGGCGGACCATCCTCGGACTGAAAGTCTTCCACCATCTGGTCGCGCTTATTTTTGCTCACCCCGCCGTGGAGGAAGGGGATCTCCCGGCCGAGCTGATCGCTAAGGTATGGCTGCAGGATATCGCCAAAGGCCTTGTATTGGGTAAAGACCAAGAGGCGCTCGCCGGATTCAGTGGCCTCGTCCACGATGCGCATGAGTTCTTTAACCTTGCCGGAGCGATGCTTGCCCTTGAGCGTCACCGGCGAGCTATCGCCCAGGTAATGCGCGGGGTGATTACAAATCTGCTTGATACGGGTGAGCGAGGACAACACCAGCCCACGCTTATTCATTCCCGTAGCTTCCTGCAGGTCTTTTTTCACCTGGTTGACCAGTGCTTTATACAGGGCGGCCTGCTCGGTGGTCATGGACACGGTAAGGATTTGCTCGGACTTTTCAGGCAGATCGTCGATAATATTCGGATCCGTCTTCACACGGCGAAGGATAAACGGCGCGGTGAGCTGGCGCAGGCGTTCAGACATCTCTTCGTCATCATTGCGCTCGATGGCCTTAGCAAAGTGATTGCGGAAGAACGAGGCGGAGCCCAATACTCCGGGATTACAAAAGTCCAGGATGGAGCGCATCTCCGAGAGGCGATTTTCCACCGGGGTACCGGTCAGCGCCACGCGGTGCTCCGAGGGCAGCGAGCGCACGGCCTTGGATGAGCGCGTCGCGGAGTTCTTGATGGCCTGGGCCTCATCTAGAACAACGCGCTGCCAGCCTACCTCGCCCATGTCCTTAAAATCGCGGCCCACGGTGCCATATGTGGTGATAACCAGGTCGCACTCAGTAGCGGCTTGAGCGAAGTCTTCGCCCCGCGGGCGGCTTGGACCATGTTGCACCATAACCTTGAAATCTGGGACGAAGCGCTGCGCCTCGCGCGCCCAGTTTCCTACCACGGAGGTTGGCGCCACGACGAGCGTGGGGCCAGTCTGCTCACCGCGCTCCTTTTCCACCGCGAGAAGGGACAGTAGTTGGAGGGTTTTGCCGAGCCCCATGTCGTCGGCAAGCACGGCGCCTATGCCATTGCGAGACATCCAATACAGCCAGTCGACGCCGCGACGCTGGTACTCGCGCAGCTCCGCATGGACAGTTTTGGGAATGTCCACGCGCTCTGGGGCGACCTTGTCCACCCCGCCAAGCAGGGCCGTATGCCAGGTACTGCCAGTGAACTCGATGGGTTCTTGGGTCATGGACTCGAGCGCCAGCTCGCGCAGCTCAGCCACTGTAACCTGCTCGTGTTCTTCGCCACCCTCGTTGAACTCTTGGCGGCGCCGCTCCACGTCCGCCATTAAGGCTTCCCAACCGGGTTCGCCGAGCTGCTTGGCTATCTCCGCGGTAGCGGCCAGCTGCTCAAGTTCCTTCTTCTTGCGCGCCAGGGACTTCTCCCGCAGCGCATCCATGTATCCGGAGACCTGGGAGACAACCTGCTTATCGGCCATGACCCACTTGCCGCGTAACTGGATAAGTCCGGACTTGGAATTGACCAAGTCCTCCATTTCTTCCTCGGTCAACTCCACATCGCCCACGGACATGCGCCAGTTATAGTCCACCAGCTTATTCATGCCAATGTGCTTTTTAGTGGCGGCCTCGGCCGGATCGCGGGCCTCGTGGGTTTCCAGCTTGGCCTTCGTTTCCATCTGCGCCCAGGCCTTGGGCAGCATGACAGTCACGCCACTGGCCTTGAGCTTGTCCACCTCGTGCGTAACAAAATGGGTAAGTTGGTGGGTTTCTAGGTAGACATCCCAGTCGCCGTCGCCGGGCTGCGGCAGCTGTGCGGTCTCCCCCAGCGTGGGCGCGATGCGCACAGCCTTGCGGTGGGCTTCCCGCAGCTTTTCGACGCTCGCCCTATCCAGACTCTGCGCTGACACCGGCCGCGGAGCATCCGTGCCCGAGCGCACCCGCACGCGCACCGGCCACTTGGCCGCATCCGGGTCATCTTCTGCCGGTTCTTCCACGATGTAGACCAATTGGAGTTCCACCTCGTAGATGGAATTCTTCCACTCATTGAGCCCGCGCAAAAGCTGCGCGCGCCCACGCCGGATCGGCCGCGTATCGAGCAGGGCGCGGGCGAACTCGTGCCACGGCATCGGCCGCGGTGCTTCCGCCACGGGCCGCAGCTCTCGAAACGCGATCCAGTGCGTGAGCTCATCGGCCATGTCATCCGACAGTGCCCGATTATTAACATGCAAGATGCCGGGCGCGGCTGCCATCATCTCTGCAAGCCACCCGCGCTCCCCCAAGCCGGAGGCCAGCTGCCACATGGGGAACCACTCATTGGCCTGGTAGGCCAGCCGGAACGTCACGCGCCCGGCGCGCACGAATTTGCATAGGCCACTGTAGGCATGGAGCAGCCACTGGAGGTCAGGGGCGATGGTGGCAGGCGGCTTGTGATTCAGGTGTTCCATCTGAGTAAGCGCCGCGACGGCCTCTTCTGGGCCGAACATTGCCATCGGCACCATCAAGGACACGTCCTTGCCCTTGGGCGTGCGCAGCGAGACCCGCGCCCGGTTGCGGAAAGATTTCTTCCCCAGGATGGACTCTACCGCCGGCGGGAAGGTGCCTTCAGGAACGGCATTGGGCATGACAATCTTGTGCCCTTCTACCTGTTCAATCCACAGACCAAGCCCCGTAACGGGGAGCCACAGTCCATGCACGAGGTAAGAAGCCATAACCGCCAGCATAGCAGCCCTTCCAAGTTTGTTACACGCTCGTTATATTTCCCTCTTTCCCCAGTTGAACGATAGAAAATCCAAACGGAGACATGCGTCACACCTGTATTTTCGCTTGGGTTAACCTTGTGACCCCGTTAACGTGAATATGTCCTACATATCACTACAAGGAGTAAAACGTGCAAGATTCAACTTGGTACGTCATTGCGATGATCGTGTATCTCCTCGCAATGGCAGCCATTGGCTACTGGAGCTACAAACAAACCGACCAATATGGCGATTATGTTTTGGGCGGCCGTGGCCTGCACCCATTCGTAGCGGCTCTTTCCGCTGGCGCATCCGATATGTCCGGCTGGCTACTCATGGGCCTGCCCGGAGCTCTATTCCTTTCCGGCATGTCCGAGCTGTGGATGGCCATCGGCCTGCTCGTCGGCTGCTGGGCTAACTGGAAGTGGGTCGCACCGCGCCTGCGTTCTTACTCGGAAATCGCGGCCAACTCCATTACCGTGCCGTCCTTCTTTGAAAACCGCCTGCACGATAAGTCCCGCCTGCTGCGCATCATCTCCGCAGCCATCATTATTTTCTTCTTTACCTTCTACGTCTCCTCCGGCATGGTTTCCGGTGGCCGCTACTTCGAGTCCACCTTCGGTGGCGACTACCTCACCGGCATGCTCGTCATCGCTGCGGTGACCATCTTCTACACTTTCGTCGGCGGCTTTTTGGCGGTGTCTTACACGGACGTCGTCCAGGGCGTTCTTATGTTCGTCGCCCTGATGATCGTGCCGATCATGGCCATTGTCTCTCTCAGCGATCCATCCTCGATCTTCTCGTTTGCCGCCAATAATCCCTATGGCACCGATGGCGTAGTAGAAAATGACAGCTACTTCTCCATGTTCGCAGGCGTATCCGCCGGCGTTATCATCGGCAACCTGGCCTGGGGCTTGGGCTACTTTGGCCAGCCGCACATCGTTGTCCGTTTCATGGCGCTGCGTAAGCCTTCCGACGCCAGCCAAGGCCGCTTCTACGGCGTGACTTGGATGGGCCTGTCCGTCATCGGCGCAATCTTCGTCGCGCTCTCTGGCACCGTTTACTTCACCCAAACCGGCCACAGCATCACCGACCAGGACAATTTCGAAACCATCTTCCTGGACATGGCACAGGCCATGATGCACCCGTTGCCCGCAGGCTTCGTCCTGACCGCGGTTCTAGCCGCCATCATGTCCACCATGTCTTCCCAGATGCTCGTCGTCTCTACTTCCCTCATCGAGGACCTCTTCCTCATCTTTGCCAAGAAGAAGCCAGGCGAACAGGTCCTCATCAACCTCTCCCGCACCGCAATCGTTGCCATCGCGGTCATTGCCGCCCTCTTGGCGATCAACCCGTCTGACTCCATCCTTGGCCTTGTGGGCTTTGCGTGGGCAGGCTTCGGTTCCGCTTTCGGCCCAATCATCTTGCTGTCCCTGTACTGGAAGCGTTTCAACGCCACCGGCGCGATTGCCGGCATGCTCACCGGCGCCATCGTAGCCATCGGCTGGGGCATGTCTCCGCTTTCCGATACCCTCTACGAGATGGTTCCTGGCTTCTTCCTGGCCCTCATTGTGGCGGTCATCGTCACCAAGCTCACCAAGGAGCCAGCACCGGAAGTTGTTAGCGAGTTTGAAGAGGCCACCAAGCTGGCCAAGCTCGTGGAAAATGACTCCAGCCTCGACTTCGAGGAGGCCGCGGAAAAGGTCACCGATAAATAATCGGAACCATCACGGACTCCACGCAGTCCAATAGGACATGAAGTCCTATTATCTGGCCGCGCTATCATGCGTCACCGTCCTTATCGGCGCATGGTATGCGTGGCCTTTTCCACGTTTTGAGGTCGATACCGTAGCTGCACGCCCTAACGCCGCTGGTTACAATCGCGATGATTTCGGCATCTGGCAGCCCCACGGTGCTTGTAGCACCCGCGAGGCCATTCTGGAAAGCCAGGCCAGCGATCCCCTCCACGATTGCCATGCCCGCAGTGGGACCGTCTATGACCCTTATAGTGGCACCACCATTCCTGCCACTTCACCCATAGAGATCGACCACATCTTTCCGCTCTCCGCGGCCTATGACATGGGCGCTTCCGAGTGGGACCGCGAGACCAAAGTGCGCTTTGGCAACGATCCGCTCAATCTCGTAGCCACCAGCCGCAAGCTCAACCAAGAAAAGTCAGATGCTCTTCCTGCCGAATGGCTTCCGCCGACCAACCGCTGCGAATATTCTCGCCGCCTCGCAGACATCGCCCGCAAGTACTCGCTTCCGCTCCCTTCCGCGGACGTGCGCGCCATGCAAAGGCAATGTCGGATAGCCCTACTCACCGGAAATTGATTAGGGTAATTGTGGCAACTTTCCGCGATTGAAGGGTTCTTTCAATGACTACTTTCCTTGTATTCCTCCACGTGGCCGCAGCTATTCTCTTAATCGGTCCAGTCTGCGTATCTACCTCCAGCTTCCAGACGCAGATGGCAAAGGCAGCACAAGGTGAGCACGCAGCACTAGGCTCCGCCCGCGTTCTGCATAACATAACCAATACCTATGGCTACATTTCCGCTATTGTGCCTATCCTCGGGCTCGGCGTATTTCTCTCCGATATCAGCGCCTACAAGTCCGAGGTAAACTTCCACATCGCCATCTTGGTTGCCATCGTCGCGTGGTGCTTGCTCTTCTTCGTCATCATCCCTAAGCAGAAGAAGGCAATGGCCTCCCTCGAGTCAAACGAAACCTTTGACTACGCGGCGGCAAAGAAGCCACTGTCCGCGTTCGGTGGCGTATTTAACCTCCTATGGATCATCTGCCTAATCCTGATGTACGTCCACTTCTAATTGGTCTTCTAGAAGGCCATCTACTCTTCCGGGACAGTTTCTTTGCTGTCCCGTTTCTCGTTTTCCAGCTCTTCTTTCAATTTCTGTGCATCCTCGTGCGCATTGTGCCGACGCCGCTGTGTCGCCTGCGCCACCGTCTGCGCCCACCTCCGATTTTTCGCTGCGAGTGGCCCGCTAGCTTCGTCATAGACCCACGTGGAATCCTCAAAAAGCCAGACTATGTCCCCACTAATCGGATCCTTTATATAAAAGGCCCGCCCATCAGTCTTGATGTTGTGGTGATGTTGGCATAGGCACGCAAGATTGGCCGCCGCCGTAGGCCCTCCTTCGGCAAAGTCGTGTCGATGGTCCATCTGGGAAGCCATTGCTGGCCGCGTGCAGCCGGGCCATCGGCAGGTTCCGTCGAGTCCTTCCACAAAGGCACGGATATGGGGCGGAGTTACGTAGTTTCCACTTTCGTCCTGTGCTGCCTTTTCCATATCGCGGACGGTTGTCGCCCGCGTTTGCATGTCGTCGGCAACCTCTGGCGAGACCCAACCCAAACTTTGAACGAAGGCTGGCGCATCAGGAAGATCGCAGCGGTACATATTGAGCACCACCTTCGCCTTGGCTTCAGCCCTGCCGGTGAGCAGAGCAACTGCCGCTTGGGCCAAGGAAATGTCCTTCTCCGTAGCCACGCTGCGGATATTTCGGTCAATGATTTCGGCGGTTTCTAGGCCCACGTCGAGACAAACTGCAGCCCACTCCCCTCCCGTGGGCTCGAGGTTATAAGACTCCTTACGGCGTGGATCGCGTGCGGCGATAGTGGGATCGAGGCGGACAATAAGCTCCCGCAACTTACGCCGCAGGTTGCGATGGGAGGGCAATTTTTGGTTGGGGCGCTTGGGGGTGAGGTAGGTGGTTAATTCGGCGTCGATAAGCAGCCGTTTATCGGCGTCAATCTCCCCTAGCTTGGAAAGTGTCTGGTCGATAGTAATTAAGCGGTCTAAATCTAGGTGGTAGAGCTCTTCCTGCCGCGCTTGAAGGTGTGGTAGCTCCTTTAAGCGCTCAAAGGCGAAGATAATATTTCTAATTCGAGACTGCCGCGTACCAGTAAGGTCCGACAACGATTGGCTGATGATTTCGATATCCTCATCCGGATCTGGATGCAGGCGCCTCCATAACAAGTATTCGGCCTTGCGTATGGTTGTAGCTGCTCGTGAGGTTGAATTTTGTGAATTGGTATTGGCAAAGTAGGGCGCATTCATAGACTTCCCCCGCAGAAGTTTCCCTAGAACATGTTTGCGCTTTTAGTATATAAAATCGCTCCGACACGCTACCCCCGTTTATAGTAAAACTGCTGGTCACAGCGTATGAAAAAATGGGCCTCCGAAGAGGCCCATTGAGTCGAAAAATTTAGTCGCGCCAGCGTCCACCGCGCTTGCGTCCACCGCCGTGATCACGGCGTGGTGGTCGGCCGGTGTCCTTTTGAATATTGATGAGCTGGCCGGAAATGCGCGTATCTTTTAGGCGCTTGAGCACAGCTGGATCCAAATTCTTCGGCAGGTCCACCAAGGTGTGGCCTACCGCGATGGTGATGCGGCCAAAGTCCTTGGCGGACAAGCCACCCTCATTGGCGATGGCACCCACGATGGCTCCCGGGCGCACATTTTGCCGCTTGCCGACGTCCAATCGGTACGTCTCAAAGTCACCATCCGGCCGCTTTGGCCCACGGCCCTTGCCGCCACCCTTGAAGTCGCGGTCGCGCTTGCGATCGTCACGACGGTCGCGCTTTGGCTTCGGAAGCGGTTTGTCTTCCATCAGGAAGTTCTTTCCGCCTTGCAGCATAACGGCGAGGGCTGCAGCAATATCGTCCATGGCCGCGTTGTTCTCCTCGGAGTACTTGCGTACCAAAGAGCGGAAAAAGTCCGCCTGCTTATTGTCCATGGAGTTGGTAATGGACTGCGCGAACTTTTCCTTGCGCTTTTCATTGACCTCATCGACGGAAGGCAAATCCATTTCTTCCAAGCGGGCATTGGTTACGCGCTCAATGGAACGCAGCATGCGTCGCTCGCGCGGAGTGACGAACAGGATGGCTTCGCCAGAGCGCCCCGCGCGGCCGGTGCGGCCGATGCGGTGCACGTAGGACTCGGTGTCGTTAGGAATATCGAAGTTAACCACGTGGGTGATGCGGTCGACGTCGAGGCCACGAGCGGCAACATCGGTAGCCACGAGGATGTCCAGACGGCCATCCTTGAGCTGATCGACGGTACGCTCGCGCTGCGCCTGCGCAATATCACCGTTGATGGCTGCGGCGCTAAAACCGCGGTCCCGCAGGGTCTGGGCTACCTCTTCGGTCTCGTGCTTCGTGCGGCAAAAGACGATGATGGCATCATAATTAATGACCTCAAGGATGCGGGTGAAGGCATCCATCTTCGCGCGATGCGGGATAAGAAGGAAGCGCTGCGTGATGTTGTCATTGGTGCGGCGCTCGGACTTCACCGTGACCTCGGCAGGGTTGTCGAGGTAGCGCTTAGACAGGCGACGGATAGCGTTCGGCATGGTGGCCGAGAAAAGCGCCACCTGCTTGCGGTCCGGGGTATCCTCCAAGATGCGCTCAACGTCTTCCTGGAAGCCCATGTTCAGCATCTCATCGGCCTCATCAAGGACAAGGAACTGCAGCTGAGACAGGTCCAGCGAGCCCTTTTCCAAGTGGTCGATGACACGACCTGGAGTACCCACGATGACCTGCGCACCGCGACGCAGACCGGATAGCTGAATGCCGTAGGCCTGACCGCCGTAGATAGGCAGTACCTCGACGCCCTTGAGGGACTCGGCGAAGGACTGGAAGGAGTCTGCCACCTGCAGGGCCAGCTCGCGGGTGGGCGCGAGCACAAGTGCCTGCGGGTGACGGGCTTTAGCGTCAATTTGCGACAGAACTGGCAGCGCGAAGGCCGCAGTTTTGCCGGTACCGGTCTGAGCGAGGCCGACTACATCGCGGCCTTCCATCAAGATCGGGATGGTTTCTTCTTGAATGGGGGACGGCTTGGTAAAGCCTACTTTCGCAACGGCTTCCAGAATCTTCTCTGGCAGGCCAAGATGTGCGAACCCCTGGGAGTTGTCGTTGGCCGAGTCTTGAGACTCAGCGCCGGTGTCCTCAGAAGTATTCGCAGCCCTGGTGTCCTTGGTGACACCTTGCGAGTTGTCCTGAGATTCCGACTTTTTAAAATCTTCCGGCTCGTTGACGCCGCCGGTGGCGTTATCGGTAATGCTCATTGCTTCACCAACCCTACGCGATTGCAGCTATAAACTCCATTGCACAGCTCCTAGGCTTTCCCAGCCCAGATTTCCTGCACTGTTCGAAGCAGTTCGAAAACACCGAAGTGAAAACACCGAAGTATGGTGTCGGGGCGGTCTTCTACTGTGCAGCCCATGAGTCATCCACGCCCACGATTCCTTGACGACCAAGCACGTATCCGCGCCAAGCTAAGTTCTTACCCTGGGTTCAGCACGGAACTGGACCCGCCGGTAGACCTATATTTGTCCTCGCTGTCTACGGGCCTGATATATCCCACTAGACGCAGCCGTCGGCCACAGCAGGGCGAGTTTGTACACATTACAGACCGCCGCTTTCATCTAAACCCCGTCTTTCGCATAACCGGGGTGGAGGATAATTTTGAGTTTTATGTGGTGGAGCTAGAGCCAGTGCGCTTTCACTGCACGGAATACGCCGCACGCCCAAAGCTTCTTAGCCTCGGCAGCGTGGTGGACAACGAGAAAACAACCTACTTTCCGGTGGAGTTTGATTTCGCATCCCGGGGCAAGTTTGTGACCTTTAGTGCCGTCGATAAGCCGAAGATAGGCCACCTATACTCCTGCTTTACTTCACGGCCCCGGCACCCTTTATGCCTGCGCATAGAATCCACGGAGGACGACAATGGGCTGGTGCGTGCCCAGGTGAGCGAGGTCTATAGCGATTTTGAGCGCGGAGAAAGAAAAGGCCCGCGAAAGGACTATGGTCCCGACAACCTCCCCTACCGGCCACCGGCTTTCACCCGCAGGGACGTAGAGATAGAGCTAGGGCGCTTTCGTCGCCTCTACGACCCAGAGTCGTGGACTGTCCACGGTGCACAAGACGAAGAAACCCTCTTTATGGTAGAAGATCCGGATGGATCGCGCGCAGTCTTTATCGGCAAGAAGGATGCGTGGCTACATATGACAAAAGAAAAAGGCCGCCGGCTATATCAGATAGCGGCGACCTTTCTAGAAGAGCGCTAGGCTCCGGCGATAAAGGTGCGATAGCTCAGCGGCATGCCTGGGCGGTAGGCCAAATGCACGGCGCTGGGGGCGTCGAGCACGTGCAGGTCGGCGGCGGCACCTTCCACGATGGTGCCCTTAGCGGGTCGGCCCTGCGGGTCGAGACCATTGCCCACGTTGTGGCGACGCAGGGCGGTAGCCCCACCGGTGGTCGCCGCGTGGATGGCCTCATCAACGGACAGGTACTGCTGGAGGACCGCGGTGGTCACGCAGTAGTTCATCGAGGAGGTATAGGACGTGCCGGGGTTGAGGTTGGAGGCGATGGCGAGGGTTGCGCCGGCGTCGAGAAGCTTGCGGCCTGGGGCGAGCGGCTCGCGAGTCGAAAGATCGCAAGCCGGCAGCATGGTGGCCACTGTATCGGAATTAGCCAGCAGTTCTACGTCCTCGTCGCTCAAGTGATTGACGTGGTCTACCGAGGCCGCACCCAACTCCACGGCTAGGGCCACGCCTGGGCCTTCGCCCAGCTGGTTGCCATGCACGCGCAGGCCAAGGCCTAGCTTCTTACCGGCTTCCAGTACGCGCCGGGATTGTTCCTCGTTGAAGGCTCCGCGCTCGCAGAAGACGTCGATCCACTGCACATAGGGAGCTACTCCCTCAAGCATCGGGCCAACGACTTCGTCGAGGTAGTCTTCCGCGTCTGCCCCTGGCGGCACCAAGTGGGCGCCAAGGAACGTCACGTCATCTACGTGGCGGGACGCGACCTTAGCGGCCTCTACCTCGGACTCGGTGTTGAGGCCGTAGCCCGTCTTGGTCTCGAAGGTGGTGGTGCCGCCGCGACGACCAGCGGCCACGCGATCTGCCACCAGCTTGTCTAGGCGGTCGGTGCCGGCCTGGCGGGTGGCGTCCATGGTTACGGCGATGCCGCCAGCCTCATAGGAGCCGCCGGAGATGCGGGCCTCAAACTCAGCGGAGCGGTCACCGTCGAAGACCATGTGGGTGTGCGAATCGACCCATCCTGGCAGGACGGCGCGGCCACCCAGGTCCACCTTCTCATCGGCGGCCGGCGCTTCGGATGCCGGGCCAATCCAGGAGATGGTGCCGGATTCGGCTACCAGGGCGGCGTCGTTAAGCGTGCCGCGCTCGCTGACCGTACGGAGTTCTGAAATGCCGGTAAAAAGTGTGCTCATCTAGTCCCTTGCCTTGAATTCCATTGGAATGCGGACGCCGCGCTCATCGGCGACCTCCTTTGCGCGAGTGTAGCCGGAATCAACGTGGCGGATAACGCCCATGCCCGGGTCATTGGTCAGCACGGCGCGCAGCTTAGCCGCAGCAAGCTCGGTGCCGTCCGCAACGGTAACCTGGCCGGCGTGGATGGAACGGCCCATGCCTACGCCGCCGCCGTGGTGAAGGGAAACCCAGGTAGCACCGGAAGAAACTGCAGTCATGGCGTTGAGCAGAGGCCAGTCAGCTACAGCGTCGGTGCCATCGAGCATGGCTTCGGTCTCACGGTACGGGGAGGCCACGGAGCCGGAGTCTAGGTGGTCGCGGCCGATGACAATAGGAGCCTTGATCTTGCCCTCGCGCACGAGGTCATTGAAGAGCAGGCCAGCCTTGTGGCGCTCGTTATAGCCGAGCCAGCAAATGCGTGCCGGCAGGCCCTCGAATTCGACGTACTCCTCGGCGGCGTCGAGCCAGTTGTGCAGGTGCTCGTTATCCGGGAAGAGCTCCTTGAGCGCTTGGTCGGTGACCTTGATGTCATCTGGGTCACCGGACAGGGCGGCCCAGCGGAACGGGCCTAGGCCCTCGCAGAAGAGTGGGCGGATATAAGCCGGGACGAAGCCGGGGAATTCGAAAGCGCGCTGGTAGCCGGCCTTGCGAGCCTCATCGCGAATGGAGTTGCCATAGTCAAAGACCTCGGCACCCTCATCTTGGAATTCGACCATGGCCTGGACCTGGGCCGCCATGGACTCACGAGCCTTCTTGGTAAAGGTGGTCGGGTCTGCCTTGGCCTCGTTATGCCAGTCCTCCATGGTGATTTCAGAGGGCAGGTAAGACAATGGATCGTGGGCCGAGGTCTGGTCGGTGACGATGTCCACGGTAAATTCCCCGGCGCGCTGGCGGCGCAGGACCTCTGGGAATACCTCGGCGGCGTTGCCTACCAGGCCTACGGAGAGCGGCTTCTTGTTTTCCTTAGCGTCAAGAACCAGCTTGAGTGCTTCATCTAGGTCGGTGACAACCTCATCGAGGTAGCGCTTATGCTGGCGGCGCTTCAGGCGGGTTTCATCAACGTCGACGATGAGGCAGGCGCCACCGTTAAGGGTGACGGACAGCGGCTGTGCGCCGCCCATGCCGCCGCAGCCGCCGGTCAGGGTGAAGGTGCCGGCCAGGGTGCCGTTGAAGCGCTTCTTGGCCACGGCTGCGAAGGTCTCGAAGGTGCCCTGCAGGATGCCCTGGGTAGCGATGTAGATCCAGGAGCCGGCCGTCATCTGGCCGTACATCATCAGGCCTTCATCCTCGAGCTTGCGGAAGTGCTCCCAGTTAGCCCAGTCTCCCACCAGGTTGGAGTTAGCAATAAGCACGCGCGGTGCCCACTCATTGGTCTTCCAGATGCCCACCGGCTTGCCGGACTGCACCAGCAGGGTTTCATCGGATTCGAGGTCCTTGAGGGATTCTACGATGGCGTCAAAGGCTTCCCAGCTGCGCGCTGCACGACCGGTGCCGCCGTAGACCACGAGGTCCTCGGGGCGCTCGGCAACCTCGGGGTCGAGGTTATTCATGAGCATGCGCAAGGGCGCTTCGGTCTGCCAGGACTTGGCGGACAGTTCGGTTCCGCGCGGGGCGCGTACTTCGCGTGGTTGAGACATGGCTTCCTTTCTTCGTGCTTTTTCGACGCCCTCCCAAGTCCCCTAGGCCGGTGTCCCGGGGCTGTCCCCGAGGACTTGTTCAGCGTCACATGTCATAAAGTACTGTGACCCAGCTCTGTGTACCATGCCACATGCACCCCAACTGTCTCGTATATGAGACACCTGCGGGATGATCTACGATGGCCTGCATGCGCCGGTACATCCCCTTCCTTTCCGTGGCCCTCCTCGCCGCTTGTTCCACCCCCGCCGAGGAGCAGCAGCAGCCACCCCACTATGTCGCGCTGGGGGATTCCTATGCAGCCATGGGCTCAACCACGCTGCCGCTCGATCCGCCCAATACCTGCGTGCGCGCTCAGGATTCCTACCCCGAGCTTGCAGCCAAGGAAATGGACGCGGAGCTCACCAATGTAGCCTGCCAGGGCGCTAGCACCCTCGATGTGCTTTCCTCGGCCGGCGAACACCCCGCCCAGGTCGACGCCCTGCGGGAAGACACAGACCTAGTGAGCCTGTCCATCGGCGGCAATGACGCCAGCTTCGTACGCCTTACCCAATGCGCCACGGATGATATCTGTCAGGCGGAATCCGGCCCGCAGATAGACCTGGAAATCCGCGATCTGCCCCGCCGCCTAGACAAGGTCTACGAGGAGATCCACCGCCGCTCCCCCGCTGCGAAGGTCCTAGCCACCGGCTACCTGCCATTGATTAAGCGTGGCGAGACCTGCCCCTACATTGAAAAAATCCCGGCCAGTGACCGGGAATGGTTGGCACGCTCCATCGAGCGCATCAATCAGGCGGTGCGCGAGGCCGCCGAGCGCAATGGGGCTATATACGTGCTTGCCGACGCCGCCTTAGACCACACCGCCTGCTCCCCCTCACCGTGGGTGGATTTCACGGGCCAGGAGACTAATTCCTTTCCCATGCACCCCACCCACGCGGGTCAGCGGGCTATGGCCGATGCACTACGCGCTGCCCTCTAACCCGGCGCGCGCGGCGTCGTCGGAACCAGGCACGCGCATCTCGAACTTTTCTGTGACCACGGTGTAGTCAAAGTAGCCCATGCGTGCGATGGGCTTGATCTTGAGGATGTCGAGCTTGCCTTCCTCATCGATGACGGATTCATCGATATGGATGGTTTTCACGTCCGCCACCACGAGGTCGATGCTGCCCACCTTAGAATTGCCGGGCACGCGCAGCGTGGTCTTGTACTGGCACTCGAACTTCACCGGGGATTCTTTCACCATGGGAATGCGGTGATTGTCCGCATACTCCTTAGTAACGGAAAGGCGGTCCCACTCGCTGTCACCATAGTCAAGCACCTGGGCGGATTTATTGACTTCCTCGCGTAGATCATAGGTGGCCATATTCCACACGAACCAGCCGGTTTCCTCCGCGTTAAGCACCGTGTCCTTGCGGCGACCATCCGGGTATTGGTTGGCCGAAAACATCACCATGGGTGGATCGAAAGTGAGGTTTTGCCACTGGCTATAGGGCGCGATGTTTTCGCGGCCCTCACCATCCACGCTGGAAAGCCAGCCAATGGGGCGCGGCACTGTGCTCGCTTTAAAAGGGGAAAACGGCAAGGGGTTGGGCTCAGATTGTGGGTGCCAAGAAATGGTCGCCATATTAATCACGCAGCTTTCCAGTAGCGTTCTCGACGGCTTCAACAAGCGCGCCCTCCTTAACCAGGCGCACGGTCTCCTCGATTTCCGGCGATAGGTAGCGGTCCACACCTGGACCCTTGACGGTCTCGCGCAGCTTGGCGATGACCGCGCCGGTTCCCTTGGCTGGGGTACCCTCGCGCATGTCGATAGCGCGGGCGGCGGTGAGGATTTCTACGGCAAGCACGCGCTGCAGGCCATCGACGGCCTTGCGTAGCTTGCGGGCGGCGGACCAGCCCATGGATACATGGTCTTCCTGCATGGCCGAAGAAGGAATGGAATCGGCCGAAGAGGGGTTGGCTAGGCGCTTCATTTCGCTCACGATGCCGGCTTGGGCGTACTGGGCGATCATGTGGCCGGAGTCAACACCGGGGTCGTCGGCAAGAAAGGCGTTCAGCCCCCGGTTGCGCGCCGGGTCCAGGAAGCGGTCGGTGCGACGCTCAGAAATGGAGGCCAAGTCCGCGGTGACAATTGCCAGGAAGTCAAGCGCATAGGCCACCGGCGCGCCGTGGAAGTTGCCGTTAGAGACCACGCGGCCATCCTTGGCCACCACCGGGTTGTCCACCGCGGCAGCCAGCTCGCGCTCGGCCACCTGGGCGGTGTGGGTCAACGTATCGCGGAATCCGCCAGCTACCTGAGGGGCGCAGCGCACGGAGTAGGCATCCTGCACTTGGTTCTTCTTAAACTCCTCCAGCGCGGCCTCCAAGATCTCAGAGCCTTCGGCCACCTGAAGGATATTAGCCGCAGCATCGGCCTGGCCCGGATGCGGCCGCAGCTGCTGCAGGTCATCCGCGAAGACCACGAGGGTACCCAGCAGGCCTTCCACGGTCATGGCGGTGGCAATATCGGCGGTCTTTGCGGCCGCGCGCAGGTCAGTGATGGCCAAGCAGAGCTGTCCCAGCATGCCATCGGTGCCGTTGATAAGCGCTAGGCCTTCCTTCTCGCGCAGCTGCAGCGGCTCGATGCCAGCTGCGGCCAAGGCTTCGCCCGCATCCTGCAGCTCGCCGTTCACGCGCACCTCGCCCTCTCCCAACAAGGCCAGCGCACAGTGAGCAAGCGGCGCCAAATCGCCGGAACAGCCCAGCGAGCCATACTCGCGCACCACCGGCACAATGCCGGCGTTAAGGGCCTTGGCATACGTTTCCACCACTACGGGGCGCACGCCGGTGCGGCCAGTGCACAAGGTGGACAGGCGCAGCAGCATCAGTGCGCGGATGACTTCTTCTTCCACTTCCGGGCCGGTACCCGCAGCGTGCGAACGCACCAGGGAAAGCTGCAGCTGGGCGCGCATCTCCTCTGGGATATGGCGGCGAGCGAGCGCGCCAAAGCCGGTGGAAATGCCATAGACCGGGGTGGGATCTTGTGCTAGTTCTTCCACGCGCTCGCGGGTAGCAGCCACCTCTTCTAGGGCTGCAGGCGCAATCTCCACCTGCGCGCCATAGCGGGCAACGGCAACAACATCCTCGATGCTCAGCGCGCCGACGTTTACGGTCACGGTGGTTGGGTAGGCGTTAGGCATGGCAAATACTCCTCTAAATAAGGGATCAACAATTGTGATGTGTCGCGCGACAGCCTAACGCGATGAATGTATGCTACCTCACTTTTTGCGATTGCGGTACATTTTAGCCGCGACCTTGTCCGATACCTCTAGCAAGGCCCGAATGGCGGCGTCCACCTTCACATCCGGCGTCCCAACCGGATACGTCACCGCCACCGCCGCTGCAGGACGGTCCAAGTGATCCAGGATGGGCGCCGCTACAGAGGCCTGACCGCGAGTAATCTCTTCGATCTCTTGATCCCACCCGCGTGCAGCCACCAAACTCAAGCGCTTTTTCAATGCAGCAAAGCCGCTACCTCCTGCGGTATCAAAGGCGGCGCGCACCTCCGCATCAGGCAAATGCGCCAGCATCACGCGCCCAGACGCCGTCCTATGTGCCTGCAGGCGCACACCCACCTCAGTGACCAAGGAGGTAGCACCCGCCGCACGCACCTCTTGCAAATACAAGATTTCCGAGCCGGCCATACGCGACAGGTGCCCCGATCCACCCACCAGCGCCGCACACTGTTCCAAGTCCCGAGTGGCCATGCGCACCAAGGGCTGCTGCGTTACATAGGCCGAAGCCATGGAATACGCCGCCAGGCCCAGTCCATACGTCTTGTGCTCCGGCAAATGGGCTACAAAACCAGCATCAACCATCTCCGCCAGCAGGTGGTATGTAGACGAGCGTGGCAGGTTGAGCTCACCTTGGATGCGGGCGGCGGATATAGGGACGTCGATGGTGGACAAAAGCCTGAGGATCTCCATCGCATGACGCGCCGCTGGGACTCTGTTGGTGCTCACGGAGGGCAATTTTAAGCACCACTGTGGCGCTTATCAGTGCAGCACACGGCACCAAGTCTGAAATTCCAGAGAAATAAATATGTTCCACGACACACCTTGAACAAATAGAGACTTAGACTACATGAAACTTTTCATACGCTAGGAGATGCCATGTCCCAACACGGCCTTAAACACAGGCACCTGCACTTCATCGCCCTCGGATCCGCGATCGGCACCGGACTGTTTTATGGTTCAGCCGGTGCCATCCAAGCCGCTGGCCCCTCTGTCCTCGTCGTCTATCTCCTCGCCGGCGCGGTGGTGTATTTCATGCTCCGCGCCCTAGGTGAAATGGCCGTGCGCCACCCCATCACCGGCTCCTTCGCCGGCTACGCCCGCATGTTCATGGGCGGATGGGCCGGATACATCACCGGCTGGATGTTCGCCTTTGAGATGGTGATCGTAGCGCTGGCGGACCTCACCGCCATCGGCGTGTATATGCGCTTTTGGTTCCCAGACGTCTCGCAGTGGGTTTGGGTAGCGGCCACTTTGCTCATCGTGGGCGGCGCAAACCTCGCCACCGTCAAGGCCTTCGGTGAACTGGAATTTGCCTTTACCATCATCAAGGTCGGCGCCGTACTCGCCATGATTGCCGGGGGCCTTGCAGTATTGGCCTTTGGGCTTTCTGATGCCCACACCACCGGCCCCGTCAACCTTGTCAACGACGGCGGCTTCTTCCCCAACGGACCCACGGGCATGATCGCTTCTTTCATCCTCGTTCTCTTTGCCTTTGGCGGCACCGAAATCATCGGTGTTGCCGGCAGCGCCGCCCAGCACCCAGAAAAATCCGTACCCAAAGCAATCAATACGGTGCCCATGCGCATCCTGCTTTTCTATGTCCTTGCCATCGCCGTCATTCTCATGATCACGCCATGGCGCGAGATTACCGGCGAGCAGTCCCCCTTCGTCCAAATCTTTAATACCCTTGGCGTTTCCTGGGCCGCAGGTTTGCTCAACTTCGTGGTCATTACCGCAGCTTTATCGGCCATCAACGCCGACCTCTTCGGTGCAGGACGCGTCATCACTGGCCTTGCCCACCAAAAGCACGCCCCTAAGTTCATGTCCAAGGTAGTGCGTGGCGTACCCGTAATGACCACCATCATCCTCATCGCCACCATGATCATTGGCACCATACTCAATGCCCTCCTGCCGGAAAATATCTTCGAGGTCATCGCCTCGCTAGCTACCTTCGCCACCGTGTTTGTATGGCTCATGATTCTGCTGGCTCACCTGTACTCCCGGCGCGGAATGAGCACACAAGACGTCGCGAACCTCAAATACAAAGTTCCCTTCTGGCCCTATGGGCAGTACCTGTCCATCGCATTTATCCTCATGACCTTCGGCATCATGGTCTGGCAAGAGGAATACCGCATTTCCCTCGTTGTGGGTGTGGCCTTCATCGCCATTATGACGGCGGTTTATTTCCTCACCAACCGGCACGAGGTAACACATGAGGATGAACCCACCGAAGAGCCAGAAGAACTCGTCGTTTCCGCCTAACATCGAAACCATGAACACTGAAAAAGCTGAACTTTTCACCCCCGCCCCAGAATGGTCCGGCCGCTCCGATGGCCCGGGACCAGAGCACGCGCGCTGGCATAGCGTTATCAATCAATCCACCGACTCCCCCGCCCCAGTAACCCTCCTGGGGTTTGCCTCCGATGAGGGCGTGCTGCGCAACGGCGGCCGCCAGGGTGCAGCCGCAGGCCCAGCCGCGCTGCGTTCCGCGCTTGGCTCCTTGGCGGTGCACCATGAGCATGCGCTTGCCGACGCCGGCACGATCACCACCCAGGCCGACGACCTCGACGGCTCCCACGACGCGCTCTCCGATAAAGTGCAGGAACTCGTCGAAGCCGGCACCCTCCCCATCATTTTGGGCGGCGGTCACGAGACCGCCTTCGGCTCGCACCGCGGCCTCTACCGCGCGGTAGGCGCCACCAAGATCATCAACCTGGATGCTCACTTCGATCTGCGCCGCGCGAACCAAGCCACCTCCGGCACCCCGTTCAAGCAGATTTCGGAGCTTTCCGACGACTTCGACTACACCGTGTTGGGAATCTCCCGCCCCAACAACACCGCTGTGCTTTTCGACGAGGCAGAGAGCCTGAACGTCGCCATCACCCTGGACGAGGAACTAGTCAATCTCACCCCAGCCGAGTGCGCTGAGCTAGCCGCCAAGGCTACCGAGGGCAAGGACAAGGTCCACTTGTCCATCGACCTCGATGTCCTACCGGCTTCTACCGCGCCGGGCGTATCCGCCCCAGCCTCCCTCGGCGTTTCCTATGAACGCATCCGCGCCATGGCCGTAGCTATTGCACGAACGGGCAAGCTGGCCCTGGTGGACGTCGTCGAGCTCAATCCCACCTTTGACATAGATAACCGCACCGCCAAAGCGGCGGCGCGGCTTATCGATGACATCGTCACGGCCCACATCGAGGCCTAGCTCTTAAATCAAAACAGCAGGTGAGCAATCGGCGTGGCGATAAGAATGGTCAGCGCCACGCGCTCAAACCAAATGATGACCAGGTGGCTCAGCTTCACCGGAATCTTGGTAGCCAGGATGCAGGGCACCAGCGCGGAGAAGAAAATAATGGCAGAAACTGCCACCACGCCGATGACGAACTTGAGCACCATGCTGTCGCTGCCTGCCACTGCGGTGGCGGGCAGGAACATCTCCGCAATTCCCATGGCCGCACCTTTGCCGGCTTGTACCGGCTCCGGCAGCTGCACTACCCACGCGAATGGGTAGAACAGGTAACCAATCCACTCAAAGATGGGTGTAAAGCGCGCCAGCAACAGGCCAATGAGACCCACCGACATAATGGAAGGCACAATGGCCGCCGCCATGCGGACGCCATCGCGCAAGTTCTCCCAGATGGACTCCCACAACGATGGTGCGCGTTGTAGCGCCAGCATCGCCTCGCGCCACGCGTTTTTGATGCGCGAGCCTTCTACCGGCTTTTCCGGATCTGGGTGCGCATCCGCAAAATACTCGTCCGGAATGGTGCGCAGCGGCGGAATGCGCACGGTAATGGCGGTAACCACAAAGGTCACGATGAGCGTGACAATGAAGTAGGTGCCCCAGACCTTCATCAGGTCAAGCTGCTTGGCCACGATGACCATGAAGGCCGCAGAGACCGTCGAAAAGCCTGTGGCAATAATCGCTGCCTCGCGCCCGGTATAGCCGCCCTTTTGATAGACGCGGTCTGTGACCAAGATTCCCAGTGAATACGAGCCTACAAACGAGGCCACCGCGTCAATTGCTGAGCGCCCCGGAGTCTTCCACAGTGGCCGCATGATGGGCTGCATGAGCACGCCGACAAATTCCAGCAAACCAAAGCCAATGAGAAACGCGAGGAACGCACCGCCAATCGGCACGATGAGGCCTACTGGAGTGGCAATGGAGTTCCACAAAAATGGCACCAGGTCCTCGTCACCGAGCACCCACGGCAGCGCGTCGATGACCATCAGGAACGAAACCACCGCGCCCACAATATTGAGCACCGCGAAGACTGCCTGAAGCGCGCTCTCTTTAAAGGCGCCGGTAGTAAAACTGCGCACCGTTCCATAGACGGCTAGAGCAAAGATAATCCACGGCACTGCCGCCGGAATCCCCTCACGCACTATCGTGACCATGTGGTCCAAAGGAATGGAGCGCTTATCCTGATACGTCACCGGCAGGAAGAATACGAACGCGCCAATCGCGCTATATAAAAAGAGTTTCCACCGTCCCCCAGGCTGCGGGATTTCCCCGTCATGGCTCTGGATGGAGGAGTAAACCGATTCGGTAGAAGTCACAGTAAAACCGTCTCCTCAAGCTTGCCTACAAAATCAAGCCCGCGTGACAGCCTTACGCGAACATTGGGGACATGTTATCTAAGTAACAGCTCACTGTCTAGACGTTTTCAAGATCCAAGGCACAATAGAGTCATGTCTAAACCCATTCGCGTCGTCGGCGCCGTTTTCCATGACGGCCAGCGCTTCCTCGCCTGCCGAAAGAAACCGGGCAAGCCATTAGAAGGCCACTGGGAATTTCCAGGTGGAAAGATTGAGCCTGGTGAAACGCCTCAGCAAGCTCTAGCTCGGGAGATACACGAAGAGCTTAACCTCAAAGCCGAGGTGGGAGCGAAGCTCGCGACAACAACTTACGAGTACGAATTCGCGACCATTGAGCTAACGACTTTCTATTGCACGCTTGTCGACGGCGACCTCCGCCTGACCGACCACGACGAAACGAAGTGGGTTACCCCCGCAGAGGCCGCCAGTTTGAACTGGGCTCCCGCTGATATTCCAGCGGTAGAAGCATTAGCTTCTAATCACATCTAAGGAACGAAAGTTCCTTTCTTTCATAGTGTCCTTTCGCCAGCATTCGGCGGATATCCTCCGCTAAACGCAACACCAGCGGGAGAACATTTAGTCACTAATGCTCTCTTATGCCAATTTAGGATGCCCAGCCTTTAGAATTTGGTCATTATGAGCATCAGTCCCGACTCTTCCCTACCTTTCGGTGTATACGAAACCCCCATTACGACCCGTATTCGCGAACGAATGGAGGAAACGTTAAACCAACATCCTGCTGCAGGATTCGGTATCGGGCGAAGCTCCGATCAGGAAGCTCAGGGCCGCTATACTTCGGCGGTTTCTCAACACATCGGCTCACTCTTAGAACACCGTCTCCGTAGTTTGAAGTCGCCCGAGGACCGCGTTGCCCTCATCAACACCATTGCGCTTCTGCTGGGCGATGATGAAGGAATCGATTCCGAGGAGCTCCTCTATGCTGTGTACAACTCCGGATTAGCGGATCCTCCCCTCCTTCCTGACGTTTCACTCACCAAGAGCGCACTATTTACCAATGCCCGGGGAGAATCTAGTTTAACCAGCGAGATCGAAAGAGAAATTAAAACGGCCGATTCGGTAGACCTGCTGTGCGCTTTCATCAAGAATTCCGGCATTAGCGTCCTCGATAGACAGCTGGAGTATCTTCGCGATAACAAAATCCCATTCCGTCTTCTTACTTCTACGTACTGCGGTGCGTCTGACGCAGCCGCGCTCAAGCGATTGGTCGAGAAGTATCAGGCAGACGTGAAAATTTGCTATGAACACAAATCCACTCGCCTTCATGCCAAAGCTTGGCTGTTCCGACGAAAATCCGGTTTCGACACTGCATTTATTGGTAGTTCTAACCTGTCAAGGTCCGCTCTTGTCGATGGTTGGGAATGGAATGTCCGCGGCTCTAACACCGCAACACCGGAAGTGATTGATAAGTTCATCAAGACTTTCGATAGTTACTGGCACGACAGCCACTTTAAAACCTTCGTCCCAAATAGTGACATGGAGCGTCTCGAGCGGTCTCTACGCATAGCCAAAGGCGGTGAATCGTCCGGAGCACTTCGCCAATTGGAGCTTTCTGGCCTAGAGGTAACGCCTTACCCATACCAAGAAGAGATGCTCGAGGCTTTGCGGTCAGAGCGGGAGATAAAGGATCGACATCGAAACCTTCTGGTAGCTGCAACAGGAACTGGAAAGACCGTAGTTGCTGCACTAGATTATCGAAATCTTTGCGAACAATGGAAGCGACGTCCCCGATTGCTCTTCGTGGCTCACCGGAAGGAAATTCTTCACCAAGCCCGACGGACATTCCGAGAAGTTCTCAAAGACGCAGACTTTGGCGAGCTGCTTGTCGACGGCGCCGAGCCGCACCGTTGGGATTTTGTCTTTGCCAGCGTGCAATCCCTACGTGCTTCCCGTCTAGAACAGCTAGATCCCAAACGCTTTGATGTCGTAATAATCGACGAGTTTCATCACGCACAAGCTCCCACCTATAACGCGCTTTTAGGCCACTTCCAACCACGAGAGCTCTTAGGCTTAACAGCTACGCCGGAACGTGGTGATGGCGAAAACGTTCAGAAGTACTTTGACTATCGCGTTGCCCATGAACTGCGATTGTGGGATGCTTTGCGTTTGCAGCTGTTAGTTCCCATGCATTACTACGGGATCGCTGATGGGACGGACCTTTCTTCGTTGACCTGGATCCGAGGCAAGAAAGACTATAACTCCAGAGAGCTCTCCGAGTTCTACATCAAAGCAGGAGAAAAGCGCACCCGCTTCATTATTAACGAGCTGAACCGGCGCATTTTCGATCTCTCAGAGATGAAAGCCATCGGTTTTTGCGTCACTATCGCTCACGCAAAATATATGGCAACGCAATTCCAACAATTTGGAATCCCAGCGCGCGCTGTAACGAACGAACTCTCCGCCGCCGAGCGGGCCCAGGCCATTAGAGATCTGGAGACGGGTGAGGTCAAAGTTCTGTTTTCTGTAGATATATTTAACGAGGGCGTAGACATTCCTGCTGTTAACACCCTACTTTTGCTCCGCCCGACGCAAAGCCCCGTGGTCTTTTTGCAACAACTGGGTCGCGGTCTCCGTCTATCTCCAGGTAAAGACTCCTGTGTCATTTTCGATTTCATTGGCCAACAGCATGCGGATTTTGATTTCGAGCGCAAGTTCCATGCCCTAACTCGGAAACGGGGCAAGCGCTTGACCGAAGAAATTGAACAGGGATTTCCCACAACTCCGCCGGGGTCACATATTCAGCTAGACCAAACGACAACCGAGCAGGTTCTTCGCAATGTCAAGAAGATCTCACGAAATTCACTACGCAAAGTACGTGCATTACTTTCTGAAATTGGAACTACAGATCTTAAAGAGTTCCTTGAGGAATCAAATCTCCAGCTAGAAGATATCTACCGCCCCTCAAAATATTCGTGGACGCGGCTTCTTCGTGAAGAAGGCCTTATTCAGCAGAACGCCAATGAGACTGAAACATTTCTGCTCAATCGGATTCGGGTTTTCCTGCACGTCAACGATCCGCACCGAGTCGACGCCTATCTGCGCATCCTTTCCACCCCAGATCTCCGCTACGCTGACATGGCTCAATCCGATCAAGCCTTCACCCGAATGCTCGTCCTCGGGTTCTGGGCGAACTCAAATTCTCCGCATCCCGGTTCCTATGACAAGGCTCTGTCAATTTTGCGCCAGCACCCGCAGGTCGCTTGGGAATTGCAACAGGTTATGCAACTGTGCAGTGACTCTTCTCGAATCATTCCGCAGCATAGCGAGACTTCTGTGTTGGAAACGCACGCGGATTATTCATTGGCCGAACTAATTGGTGCTTTGGAGACTGGGAGCCTTGAACAACTTGTAAACCTTCCCCGCGAGGGCGTGAAACACTTCCCGGATATCAATACGGACCTGTTCTTGGTGACGTTTCAAAAAGATGAACAGGTAAGTGCCTCTACGAATTACCGAGACTATCCAATTTCACCCGATCTATTGCACTGGGAATCTCAATCAACAACGACGCTGAAGTCGAAAGCGGCTAAACGCTACATCGGCCATCAGAATCGTGATGGCAAGATTCTCATAGCCTCGCGCTTTAATAAGAAGAACGAAGTCGGTACAGCGAGCGCTTATACCTATTTAGGCGCTGTGGATTATGTGTCACACCATGGGGAAAAGCCGATCCAATTCGAATGGAAGCTCCAGCGAGCAATGCCCAAGGCACTCTACGCTGCGGGAAGAACGGTGGCATAGACGGCCGATCGAAAATTGAAATCTGCGTTTTCCTGATAGAAAAGCACCACCCTCCCTATAGTGATTAGCAACACAACTAATTGAGAGGGCGCCATGAGTCATACCCACGAATCAAATTCTGCCCGTCCTGCAGGCAGCAGGCACGACGCCGCAACGACAGACCAAGCCAGAGTGAAATGGACTTTAGTCGGTCCAGGATTAGTGGCTGCAGCGACAGGCGTCGGTGCGGCCGACCTAGTGGCCACCATGATCGCCGGTCAGCGCTATGGCTACGCGCTCCTTTGGGCGGTCATCATCGGTACGATTATGAAGATTGTATTGGTCGAAGGTGTCGGACGGTATAGCCTTGCCACCGGAAACACGATGTTCCATGGTTGGCGTGAGCTAGGGCGTTGGACTGCTTGGTACTTTGCCCCTTATATCGTTATCTGGGGACTCGTATACGGCGCCGCCGCGATGTCCGGCACTGGACTGGCCCTCAGCGCTCTTTTCCCGAACACCAGTCTCGAAATGTGGGCAATTATCACCGGCATTTCCTGTTTTGTCCTGACTTGGCTTGGCCAATATCAGCTTTTTGAAAAACTTTCAGCCATCTTGGTCGGGATTATGTTTGTCACTGTAGTCGGCATCGCCGCCATTACTGCCCCTAACCTTCCCGAAATCATCGGTGGCTTAGTGCCACAAATTCCGGATGGATCCTTTGTCTATGTACTATCCATCGCTGGCGGAGTGGGCGGGACTATTACTCTAGCTGCCTACGGCTACTGGCTGCGGGAAAAGGAATGGTACACGCCGAAATGGATGAAGGTTATGCGTATGGACAATGCGGTAGCTTACGCAGTCACCGGAATCTTCGTTCTGGCTACACTCGTGCTGGGCGCCGAGCTTCTTTACAGCGCCAACGTCGCCGTATCCGATAACGATCAGGGCCTCGTTGATATGGCGGATGTACTTGAGGACCGCTACGGAACCTTCATCTCCAAAATGTTCATCATCGGATTTTTCTCTGCCGCATTCTCCTCTTGCCTTGGTGTTTGGAACGGCGTGTCCCTCATGTTCGCCGACTATATTGGCCACCTCAAAAAGATTCCGCAAGGCGATCCGAGGACAAGTACCGGTGGAAAGTATTACCGCGCTTATCTCATCTGGCTAACCTTTCCACCAATGTTGTTGCTTCTCCTTGGAAAGCCAACTGGGCTCATCATCGCTTATGGAGTCCTCGGCTCACTTTTCATGCCCTTTTTAGGCCTGACCCTCCTGGTATTGCTGAATACCAGACACACGCCAAAGAAATGGAGAAATGGTTGGTTCGTCAACACCTTGATGGCGATTATCTCCGTCGCCTTCGTTTATCTATGCGTCTCCCAATTGGCTGAACTTTTCTAGCCCAACTCCAAATGCTTAGTTCTCCTGCGGCACCCGCTTCGGCTTATTCCCTACCTCAGCGTGCGGATCGCGGCCGAATGCCCAGGCAATGATGCCAATGAAGGCGATAGCGCCGCAAACGGTGAAGGCGAGGGGGAATCCGGAGGCGTCGGCAAGCAGGCCAATGAGCATGGGGCCTAAGATTTGGCCGAAGTCTCCGGCCATCTGGAAGGTGGATAGCACTTTACCGCCGGAGCGCTCATTGCCCACGATGTCTCCCACCGCGGCCTGCTGGGAGGGGTTAATGAGCCCGGACGATGCACCGGCGAAGGCGGACACGAGCAGGAGGAACCACACGCTGGTAGCCATGCCCATGAGCACCATGAAAATGGCGGAGCCGACTAGGCCGATAAGGATAAGTGGCTTGCGGCCGTGGATATCGGACCACCTGCCCGAAAATTGCAAGACGATGGCGTTCCCAGCAGCGAAGACTGCTAGCGCAAGGCCGGATGCCGCGGCGCCATTGTGGAAGATAGAGGCGGCAAAAAGAGGCAGCACGGAAACTCGCACGCCCATATTGATCCAGCTATGGGCAAAGTTGGAGGTCAGCACCGCGCGGTAGGCGGTATCGCCCCAGGCTTCCTGCAGGCGCATGGGCGGCAATTTATCCTTATTGGCCTGTTTGTGGTTGACGCGGGGCATTTGCCACCAGACAACGAATGCGGCGAGCGCGACGCCCACGCCGTAGATGAAAAATGGCCAACGAAAGCCCAGGAAGGACAGGCTGGCGCCAAGAACCGGGCCAGCAACATTACCTAGCAGGAAGGCTGTGGCATAGGTGGCAGAACACTTGCCGCGAATCGACGGCGGAGACATGCGCACAATTAGCCCCATGGCCGAGACCGTGAACATGGTTGAACCAATGCCGGCAAGCGCACGCAGGGCCACGATATGCCAGTAGCTTTGGGCAATGGAAACGAGTCCTGTGGTTACCGCGACTGTCATGAGCCCGATGAGGTAAACACGGCGTGAGCCGACGCGATCCACCAAGGAGCCAGACATCGGCGCGAAAAGGAGGCGGGAGGCGGCGAAGATGGAGACCACCAGGCCCGCGGCGGCCATGGAGACATCGAAGCTCACCACAAACTGCGGCAAGAGCGGAGCGATGAGACCATATCCCAACGCGATGATGAATGCGGCGGTGACCATAACCCAGATCTCGCGTGGAATGTGCGGTTTTTGTTCTGGGTTTATTTCCCCACTCTGCGTATTCATCATATCGGCTGCAACTCTAATCCTTCAGTTACGGGAAAGCCATTTTCGATCGCCCGTCGCACGTGCGTTCTAATAATGCAGGCTTGTGTCCGCACGGGACCCTAAGGTGATGGCCATGTACAAAGCACAAAAGAACCTTCCCCAGTCCACCCCGATGTTCCTGCCACGTTCCGCCAGCGAGATTGCCGCAGACTTGCTCTACCACGAATACGACACCATCGAGTCCATTACCGCTATCCTGCACCACCCACGTTCCCTGGCCCGCCCTACTCCCACCTGGCGCCCACCACTCAAGCAGCTGCCGACGGCCGCGGGTGGACCGGGCGGAGACTACTGCATGAGCATTACCCGCCACCGCGTGGGTTCACGCGTAAAGGCCCGAGTGCGCGGCTTTGGGCAAGACCGCATTCCCGCATACCTCATCACCATCCGCATAACCGAGAACTTTGGCCAAACGGTGGAACCTGCCGTGGCCGAAGGCTGGGTACGCACGCTTGTGCCGGCGGAGATGGTTGATGCTGTCCACGAGGTCTCTCGCGGCCCCAATGCCACCTATGTATGGCTCGTGGATAGCTCTTTTCAACCCGTCCGCTCCCCCGAGTCGCTATTCGTCGGCTTGACCCAAGCCGCCTAAGCGGTCGCGGGCTGTTTTGTCTGCTGCCCCGGCACATCCGGTGCTGCATGCGGGTCAGGCGCGTGCAGGATCTTTTTCAATACTTCGCGGTTAAAGGTCACCGTGTAGTGTCGAGCGATTGCCTTGGGCATAAAACGCAAAACCAAGCAGGCGATGAGAACGGTAAAGACCTTGTCCAAGATGTCAGAGGTAAGGCCTTGCAGGATGATGGCCAGGCGCTCATCTTGAAAGATCAGCTCATAGAACTTGGTAAGGTTTTGCGGTTCCTGGCGTGGACGCCCGCTGAACGAAAAGATCAGGACATATACGCTCATCACGCCGGAGCCGATGCCCATACCGAGGCCGGAAAAAATGATCGACGAGAGCCTATTAAATACCCCGCGGCGGGCCATCAAACCCACGGCGGCGCCGATAAAGATGCCCACAGGAGCAAAGGCGAGATCATAGGCAAAGTACACTCCTCCCAACACCGTGGTGGTCAAGCCCGTGGCCATGCCCAGCACAGGACCGGCGATGATTGCCACGATGGAGTTACCCACGGCATCGAAGAACAATGGGACCAGCGAGCGCACCGTCAACGAGCCCAACAGCAAATTTACCGAGGCACCGAAGATGGGATACAAGAGGATGCAATTGGGTACCAACCCGTACTGCGAGGTGTACAACAGCACCGCGGCCAGCAAGAGGAGCACCCAGACGCTGGCGGTCAGATAAGATTCAAAAGTCACGGTCACCGTGGAGTACACACCAAGGACGGTGCAAAACCACGCGGCGAGCGAGAGTGCTACGGCGACAACGACAAGGACGTATCGCCACGTAGTATCGCGGTTCAATGCCATGGTTTTCCACTCCTCACAAGGCTTGGCCTGGGGCGAAACTCCCACCACAGGCCGGGAACCTTCTAAAGCCTAGTTGGCGGCGCGCGAAAGTAGCAAGACAATAAGGAATATATAATCTATAGCCCTACCTGCAATGATGCTTTGAAAATGAGAAAGGCCCAGCCCCACCGCAAGAAGGCGGTGAGCTGGGCTATGGGAGTTAGGGTTTACTTATCTTCAGCTGCTTCGGCCTCGGATTCATCGTCCACGTCGGCATCATCGGTGTCGAAGTAGTCCTCCTCTTCGTCCCCGTCATCCTCACCGAAGATGTCGTAGACGTCCGGTTCTTCATAGTCTTCATCATCGAAGGATACGAGCTGCGCTTCCCAGTCCAAAGCTTGCTCAGAGACAAGACCTAGGACGTCGAAGAGGCGATCGAAATCGGTATAGGTACCAAGCTCGAGGGCCTCGGCAGGAACCTCCACGATGGGGACATCATCAAAGTCGGCGTTATCAAAGAGGGCGAGGCGGTCGGCCTCATCGAGATCCTCATCCTCTTCATCAACTTCCCAGGCGAGGGTGACGGCCTCATCTTCCATGTCATCTAGATCGTCTTCGTCGAAGTCGAAAGCGAGGAAGCGGACGATGGCAGAAGGGACACCGTCAATGGTTTCCACAAGCACACGCAGCTCCGAGTCATTGGCCACTTCAGCCACGACAAGGTGCGGGTTGAGCTCATCTTGGGAAAATTCTAATTCCGCAATGCGTTCATCGGTGCCCTCCAGCAGGTCGCGCAGGACGGTGACCACTTGGTCGGTAGCGATGTGGCGAGAAACCGCCTCCACAGCGTCATCTACCGAGAAGGCGACGGAGACCAAGACTGCCTCAAATTCCTCATCGTCTTCATCAACGTCTGCCGCAGCGATATAGACATTTGCCGCGGGGAGGAGCGGATCGATTTCAATAAATTGGATTTCCAGATCAGAGGTGATTGGAACGAACATGACGTCATCATTGACGCGGGACTCGATGCCCTCGGCATCCAATGCAGAAGCAATATCTTCGAAAAAGCTCATGGTGGTTTAAAATCCATCCTTCGGAAGCAGAGGTCCCCACGGTAGGCAAGCCGCCGCCCGCGGTCACTGTGGAGTCTACCGCTATTCCCACCCGTATGGTTGGAAGCCCAAAGATTTCACCAGCTCTGGGCGCCCACTTCCCCACTCCAACATGTGGTATCCCTCCCACGCTTGCCGCTTGAGCTCGTGCGGGGCGTTTTCAATATAGGCTTCGGCATCAAAGATCATGGTGGCCCGCTGCTTGAGCCCGTAGCGCGGCCAGCTCATCTTCGGACGGCCACCGTGGATAAAGGCGGACCAATGCTGCTGCATGGTGGCGGTAAGTTCTTCCATCTCCGCGCGCGAGCCCCAATTAGTAAGGAAGGACGCGCGCGAAGAATGTGGGTCACCAAAGACGTTGCCCAGCTCCATCGAGTGCATGGCGCCTAGGCCCAGCCACTTAAGTACGGCAGAGGCGAAGTCAAAGCGGTACATCCACGTCGGTGCCACCTGCGCGTGGGCGGCGGCGATGCGGGTGGAGGGTGCCCAAAAGAGGGCGTCGGCAAGCAGGTGCGCAAAGTCCTCGCGGGCCACTGCGCCGTCATAAGCGGCAACCACCTCAGGGGCATGCTGGGGATCGAAGGAGGCCAATAGGCGCAGGGCGGCGCGCTCACGGGAGCTTTGGCGCTGGAAGAGGAATTTGCCAAAGCTAGCCTCATCCGAGTTCGTACCGATGAGCAGCGGAACTTGATGCTGGTGGCCGTTTTCAAAGGCGGCAATGGGGTGTTCTGGAATAAGCTCCTCATCCACCGTGGGCGCATAGCAAGAATTAAGGTGAATGAGCTCGCCAGCCCGCCACATCATGGACTGGCCGGAGCGCACCAAATCAGCAAAATTTTCCTGCCGCAAATCCTCTACCGAGGTGCGGCGCGGCAAGGCCAACCGGTGAACCAGCTCGCGCGCCCACAAGGTGGATTGAGCCCGGGAGTGAATCATGGCGATCGGCGGGGACTGGGCGATGGCGCGATGGAATAGGCCTTCCGCTGGCGGGCTCGTCATCAAGGTCAATACGGCCGCACCGCCGGCAGACTCGCCCATGAGGGTGACAGAGTCAGGGTCACCGCCAAAGGCAGCGATATTTTCGCGCACCCACTGCAATGCCAAGATCTGGTCAGCCACCGCCGGGTTGGCACTGCAGTCGCCGCCTAGGCTGCGCAGGTCCAAATAACCCAAAGAGTTAAGGCGGAAATTGATGGATACGTAGACCACGTCCATGCGGGTGGCTAGCTCGAAACCACGAAGCATGAGCATATGAGACGAACCCATAATGAAGCTGCCGCCGTGTAAATAGACCACCACAGGAAGCTTCTTTTCGGTGCGTGGGCGCACAATATCTAGGTGCAGGCAATCCTCAGATCCAATAATGCGGTCGGTCCAGGAATACGTGGGCTGCGGGGCCGGCGGGCCGAACTGACTGCAATCGCGGACGCCCTCCCACGCCGGCGCGGGCTGCGGGGCGCGGAAGCGGTTGTCCCCAGCGGTGGTATCTCCAAACGGGATACCGCGCCACGTCAACACCGGCCCGGCGCTAATGGGGCGATCGGGGCGCAGATCCTCTTCAATAACACCGCGCACCCAACCAGAGGTGGTGCGCACCGTAAGCTCATCTGCCAGGGCGTTTTGAGCTTCCTCGTAGGCGCGGCGGGCACGTTCGTGCGCCTGCTCCGCCTTCAGTCGCGCCGCCGCGGAGGACTCCTCCGGGAAGACATCCCCGGAATCGCGGTAATTCTCGTGCGGCCTAACCATGTCCACTAGCTTAGGTGGCCTGCACGCCCAGGGCGATCTGATTGCGGCGCGGCGGCACATTAATACAGCCTTTACTATGCTGGGCACGGATAAGTTTTAGCGAAAGAGAAGGACACATGGGTTTATTCACTAAAGATAAAAAGGACAACTCCACCGAGGTGGATACCGTCGATACCTATGACATCGATCCGGAGGACAGCAACCGCTTTACCTCTGCCCTGCTCAACTCTTTGGACCGCGCGGTATCGATACAATCTGGCGTCATCATCAAGTATGTCGAGAGCCTGAAAAAGCGCAATAAGGGCGCAAGCCCACAGAAGTTGCAGGAGCTCATTGACAAGCACTTCCTTAATATCACCTCCGGTACCGGTGCGGCCGCAGGTGCGTCCGCCGCCATCCCGGGTGTTGGTTTGGTGACCGGCGCTGCCACCATCGCTGGCGAGTCCGTGGTTTTCTTAGAGGCCGCGGCTTGGTACATCTTGGCTTCTGCCTACCTGCGTGGCGATGACATCAAGTCCCCCGAGCGCCGCCGCGCCCTTGTACTCGTCGTGCTCACCGGCTCGAAGGGGTCCGCTTTGGTCGATACGTTTGTCGGGGACCTCAATAGCGTTGCCGGTATGCGCTCGGCCGCTAGCCTGTCCCGATTCTCCGGCCCCACTCTATCTGGCATCAACGGCCGCCTGACCAAGCTTTTTACCAAGCAAGTCACCAAACGCCTCAAATGGGCCTGGGTAAGCAAGCTGATGCCCATGGGCATTGGCGCGGTATTAGGCACCACCGCCAATCGCAAGCTGGCCAAGCAGGTCATCGAGCACGCCGGCGAGCAGCTTTCCCCCCTTACCTAAGGCTAGGGGTAGCTAGAAACCGGAAAGTGGGGCTATTGATACCCCTAACATAGTGAGTTTAGGGGTATGCCCCGTATCATGTAGGCAGACTCTTTGGCGGGTGACGTATGCGCTCGTACAAAGGCCGCACTAAAGTCGAATAAACGACCATTTTAAAGCAGAGAAATGAGGCGAATACCTGCCGTGAGCACATCGAATATCTTCGGCCCCAATGCGTGGCTGATAGACGAGCAGTTCCAGCAGTACTCCAAGGACCCGAGCTCCGTAGATAAGGAGTGGCGCGACTACTTCGAGGCAAACGGCGCGCCTAAGTCTAAGGCCCCAGCCAAGGAGGCCGCGAAGCCGTCTAAGCCAGCCGCGAAGAAGACTGAGGGTACTACTACCGCCCGCAAGCAGGAGGTCCGCGAAACCAACGTGGATAAGTCCGTGTCCAAGGCACAGGAGAAGTCCGCTAAGGCACAGCAGTCCGTGAAGAAGTCTGAATCCCCGCTGGACCATATTGCGGACTACAAGGGCGGCGAAGAGCGCCAGCTCAAGGGAATGTTCAAGGCAATTGCTAAGAACATGGAAGAATCCCTGGAAATTCCTACCGCTACCACCGTGCGCGATATGCCGGTCAAGCTCATGTGGGAAAACCGTTCCATGATCAATGACCACCTCAAGCGCACCCGCGGTGGCAAGATCTCCTTTACCCACATCATCGGCTACGCCATGGTCAAGGCCGTGCAGCTGCACCCAGATATGAACGTGCGCTACGAGCTCAAGGATGGCAAGCCTTATGTCATCCAGCCCGAGCACATCAACCTGGGCCTAGCCATTGACCTCCCGCAGAAGGATGGCTCCCGCGCGCTGGTCGTTGCCGCCATCAAGGAGTGCGAGACCAAGTCCTTCTCCGAGTTTGTTGCGGCATATGAGGACATTGTTACCCGTTCCCGTAAGAACAAGCTCACCATGGATGACTTCTCTGGTGTGACCATTAACCTCACCAACCCAGGCGGCATCGGCACCCGCCACTCCATCGCCCGCCTGACTAAGGGCGCAGGCTCCATCATCGGCGTGGGCTCTATGGATTACCCGGCCGAGTTCGCCGGTGCTTCCGCAGATCGCTTGGCTGACCTAGGCGTAGGCCGCCTGGTTACCTTGACCTCCACCTATGACCACCGCGTTATCCAGGGTGCAGAGTCCGGCGAATTCTTGCGCACCATTGGCCAGCTGCTTGTCGACGGCGCGTTCTGGGATGACCTCTTCTCCTCCATGGGCGTGCCTTATGAGCCATTCCGTTGGGCACAGGACGTGCCGAACTCCGGCGTGGACAAGAACACCCGCGTCATGCAGCTCATCGAGTCCTACCGCTCCCGCGGCCACCTGCTGGCCGATACCAATCCGCTGGGTTGGGTACAGCCCGGCCTGCCTAACCCGGATCACCGCGACCTAGACATCGCGACCCACGGCCTGACCATTTGGGATCTGGACCGCACCTTCAACGTCGGTGGCTTTGGTGGCAAGGAACAGATGACTCTGCGCGAGGTGCTGTCTCGCCTGCGCTCCGCCTATACCTTGAAGGTCGGCTCCGAGTACACCCACATCCTGGACCGCGATGAGCGCGGCTGGTTGCAGGACCGCCTCGAGGCGGGAATGCCGAAGCCCACCAATGCGGAGCAAAAGTACATCCTGCAGAAGGTCAATGCCGCCGAGGCATTCGAGAACTTCCTGCAGACCAAGTATGTGGGCCAGAAGCGCTTCTCCCTCGAGGGCGCTGAGACCCTCATTCCGCTGCTGGATTCCATCATTGATACCGCCGCCGGCCAGGATCTGGACGAGGTAGTCATCGGTATGCCGCACCGCGGCCGCCTGAACGTTCTCTTCAATATCGTGGGTAAGCCGCTGGCCGATATCTTCGACGAGTTCGACGGCAACTACAAGGGCGGCCAGCTCGGCGGCTCCGGTGACGTTAAGTACCACTTGGGTTCTGAGGGCCACCACCTCCAGATGTTCGGCGATGGCGAAATCAAGGTCACCCTTGCTGCCAACCCGTCCCACCTCGAGGCCGTGGACCCGGTCATGGAAGGCATCGCGCGCGCTAAGCAGGACATTTTGGACAAGGGCCCAGAGGGCCACACCGTTGTTCCGGTCATGCTCCACGGCGATGCATCCTTCACCGGCCTGGGCATTGTCCAGGAGACCATCAACCTGTCTCAGCTGCGCGGATACACCAACGGCGGCACCGTCCACATCGTGGTTAATAACCAGGTGGGCTTCACCACTACCCCGGATTCCGGCCGTTCCACCCACTACGCCACCGATTTGGCCAAGGGCTTCGACTGCCCGGTCTTCCACGTCAACGGCGACGACCCAGAGGCAGTTGTCTGGGTGGGCCAGATGGCTGCCGAGTACCGCCG
This sequence comes from Corynebacterium sp. KPL4072, assembly GCF_037908395.1. Classification (NCBI taxonomy): domain Bacteria; kingdom Bacillati; phylum Actinomycetota; class Actinomycetes; order Mycobacteriales; family Corynebacteriaceae; genus Corynebacterium; species Corynebacterium sp. KPL4072. The sequence continues at coordinate 19,214 of NZ_JBBMGE010000004.1, read as the reverse complement.
CCAGTTTGGCAAGGATGTCTTCATCGACCTCATGGTCTACCGCCTGCGCGGTCACAATGAGGCCGATGACCCATCCATGACCCAGCCAGAGCTTTACTCTGTCATCGACGAGCACAAGGCAGTGCGCGAGCACTACACTAACGACCTCATCGGCCGTGGTGACCTCTCCGCCGAAGACGCCGAAGCAGCCGCACGCGACTTCCATGACCAGATGGAGTCCGTCTTTGCCGAGCACAAGGAAGCTGGCAAGGCTCGCCCGAAGGAGCAGACTGGCATCACCTCCTCCCAGGAGCTCACCCGCGGCCTGGATACCTCCATCACCGCCGAGGAACTCGCCGAGCTGGGTGCCGCCTATGGCAACCCACCAGAGGATTTCGAGTACCACAAGCGCGTGGGCAAGGTAGCCAAGGATCGCGAGAAGTCCTCTCGTGAGGGCGGCATCGACTGGGGCTGGGGCGAACTCATCGCCTTCGGTTCCCTGGCCGGCGAGGGCAAGGTCGTCCGCCTGGCTGGTGAAGATTCCCGCCGCGGTACCTTCACCCAGCGCCACGCCGTTACATTCGACCCACGCAACGGCAATGAGTACAACCCGATGAACTCCGTCGCCGCTTCTAAGGGCAACGGTGGCAAGTTCATGGTCTACAACTCCGCGCTGACCGAGTACGCTGGCATGGGCTTCGAATACGGCTACACCGTGGGCAACCCAGACGCCTTGGTGGCGTGGGAGGCGCAGTTCGGTGACTTCGCCAACGGTGCCCAGACCATTATCGATGAGTACATCTCCTCCGGTGAGGCCAAGTGGGGCCAGCTGTCCAGCCTGGTACTCCTGCTGCCGCACGGCTACGAGGGCCAGGGTCCGGACCACTCCTCCGCCCGCATTGAGCGCTACCTCCAGCTGTGCGCTGAGGGCTCGATGACCGTGGCTCAGCCTTCCACCCCGGCTAACCACTTCCACCTGCTGCGCCGCCAGGCACTCGGTGAAATGAAGCGTCCATTGGTCGTCTTCACCCCGAAGTCCATGCTGCGCAACAAGGCGGCCACCTCCGCCGTGGAGGACTTCACCGAGGTCAAGCGCTTCCAGTCCGTTATCAATGATCCGAACTACGTTGACGTTGACGGCAAGAAGGTCGGCGATACCGATAAGGTCAAGACCATCATGCTGGTCTCCGGCAAGCTGTACTGGGATCTGGAGAAGAAGCACGAGGCCGACGGCCGCGATGACATCGCCATCGTCCGCGTGGAGATGCTCCACCCGATTCCGTTCAACCGCCTGCGCGAGGCATTTGAGGCTTACCCGAATGCCACCCAGATTCGCTTCGTACAGGACGAGCCGGCCAACCAGGGTCCATGGCCGTTCTACAATGAGCACCTGCGCACCCTGATCCCAGATATGCCTGAGATGGTTCGCGTTTCCCGCCGTGCCCAGTCCTCGACTGCTACCGGCAATGCCAAGGTGCACCAGATTGAGCAGAAGAACCTGCTGGAAGAGGCTTTTGACATCTAGAGCCCTTCGAAATGTTTAAACCCCAGTGAGGACTCCTCACTGGGGTTTACTCATGCGGGCCAACGTTCCTCAGGAACTACGGACTCGGCTCGCTTCTCAACTAGAACTTTCTTCTGACTCGACTCTCCTTGCCTCTCACGTTCTTAGCGCACACTTCACTCCTTTCGCGCTCACGGGGAGTGACCGCTGCGAGAAAGGTGCGTTACCGGTGAGCGCGAAGGGAGGGAGTGAGGGTATTGCTGTGCTATGGCCGACCGCGTTCGCAACAGCCCCGGTGATCGGACCTGCTGAATTGCTCGGGAATTGGCATCCACGTCAAGCTAAAAGGCTTTGGGCGCCGTTCAGATAACCACGAGCTGTCGGGCCCGTTGGTTTTACTTGACTTGGTGGTTTCCGAGTTGTCGACGCCTGGAAACTTTCGCCTACCCGCCAAAGAAAAACTATTTGGAGCCTCCGGTGAGATCAGACCCACCGGAAGAATCTGAGTCGCCTTCCTCATCGAGCATTTTCGTGCCGGAGCCGTGCAGCCACGTGCGAACCACTTTTGCCACGTCGCCTTTTTGCTCTGCCTCTTGCGCCAATTCAGAGATGTCTTTTCGCGTGATGAACTTCGTCAATGAAGCTATAGATTGACGTTCCTCGCGGTCCAAGAGATCATCCTGGTAGAGCGCCACAAAATTCTCGGGGAGCTTTGGCTCCGCGTCCTCACAGCCAGTGGCGCTGGATGGTTCCACTGCGGCTAGGTCGCCTGGAAGTGCAGACATTAAAGCGATGTGAGTACGCGCCAGGTAGTCCTCGCCGCCTGGTTGGGAGGATTGCTGAGCTTTTCTATAGTCCTTGGATACTTCCCGCGCCTCACCGGGATTGAGAACGCTGAGAAAAGCCCCCGTGCAGCCGACATAAAAATTACCATTGGGGTTCAAATAGCGACCGGACTTAGACTCTTGGAAAATATCCTCCCTAACAAGGGAGGCCTCACGCCCCTGTCTGATCAGCTCTTGGCGAAAGATCTCCGCCAGCACTACTTGGTCGGTCTCACCAGCATCTACCATGATGCCAACGGGGGCATGCTTAACATTATCCGCATAAGGATCTCCATCAAACTGGGAGGAGCAGCCGGTAAGCAGCATGGCAGAGAGCACCACGCCAGCAATGGCGTGGGCAGGGCGGGCACAGCTGCGCATGGCGATACTATTCTCCTTCAGATTGGCGGCGCTCGAGCGTCTAGATGATTCTACACCGAGGGCGTGTTTACCTCCTGTTGCGGCCCGACTAAGATGGCAAGGGTTATGTCTAGCGCTATTACTGAATCCGCCGTACGCGAGGCACTTTCCCGCGTTGAAGATCCCGAAATCGGGCGCCCCATCACCGAGCTCAACATGGTGAAATCAGTTTCTGTCACCGGAAACGATGTAGCCGTAGAAATTTACCTCACCATCGCCGGCTGCCCCATGAAATCCACCATCGAGTCCAATACTCGCGCAGCAGTAGAGGATATTGAGGGCGTAGGAAACGTCACCGTGACGATGGAAGCCATGAGTGATGAGCAGCGCCGAGAGCTGAAAAAGAAACTCCGTGGCGGCCAAGCTGAGCCGGAAATCCCGTTTGCCAAGCCAGAATCCACCACGCGAGTCTTTGCGGTGGCTTCTGGCAAGGGCGGCGTCGGCAAGTCCTCGATGACGGTAAATCTCGCCGCAGCGCTGGTGCACAAGGGGCTTAAAGTCGGCATCGTCGATGCCGATATTTACGGCCACTCTGTTCCTAATCTGCTGGGCTGCACCGATGGCCCGACCGTTCTCGATGATGAGATGCTTTTGCCCCCGATTTCCCATGGCATTAAGCACATCTCCATCGGGCAATTCGTCGAAGGCAACGCCCCTGTGGTCTGGCGCGGACCTATGCTCCACCGTGCATTGCAGCAGTTCTTGGCCGACGTTTTCTGGGGTGACCTAGACGTTCTCCTGCTGGATCTGCCTCCAGGCACTGGCGATATCGCCCTATCCGTGGCCCAGCTCATTCCTAATGCGGAGTTGCTCATCGTTACCACCCCGCAAGCCGCAGCTGCCGAGGTGGCAGAGCGTGCCGGGTCCATCTCCCAGCAGACGCGCCAGCGCGTGGCCGGTGTGATTGAGAATATGGGCGCTATGGTCATGCCGGATGGTTCCACCATGGATGTCTTTGGTACCGGCGGCGGACAGATTGTGGCCGATCGCCTCGGCGTCATTCTTGGCCATGAGGTTCCACTGCTGGCTTCGGTGCCTCTGGATCCCACCCTACGCAGCGGTGGCGATGCCGGCACGCCGATCGTTATAGACGCCCCCGAGTCCCCCGCCGCCCAACAGATCCAGGCGGTGGCCGATAAACTGGCCATCCGCTCCGATTCCCTAGTGGGCAAAAACCTGAACTTGGGCGTGAACTAGCCCCTAGGTTACATCTTCCCACATGCCGCCGCCGGTGGATTCTTCCCCACCGCGCGGCGGTTTCTTTTCGGTCGCGGGCTGCTCCGTCGATTGCGGTTGCGAAGCTGCGGCGCGCTGCTGCGGCTGTGGCTGCTGCGGCTGCTCTGCATAAACCTGGGAATAGTCGAAGCTTGGGCGCTGTTGCGGTTTCTGCTGTTCCGGCTCCTTGGGAGCGGTATTGCTCTTAATATCTTCTGCCATCTTCTGGGGATTGAAGTCATCCCAGGCGGATTCGTCGCCGTCAAAAAGCGCCTTGGTGATTGCGCCCTTCGGCCCCAGACGCGTCCACTGCGCGGCTTGGGTAAGCGGGCCACGGATATCATCAAATTCCGAGGTAATAGAGCCCATCTCCCCATTGAGCTCCGCCTTGGCATTATTGATGGCCTTCCGCGCCGCATAGATGGCTGCGCGCACGTCCTTAATCACCTCAGGCATGCGTTCTGGGCCGATGACTATGATACCCAAGAGCACAATGACGAAAATCTCGGGCCAACCAATGGAAGAAAACACGCTTAAATACTAGTCCCTCGCTCTTAGCCGCGCTGATTGTGCTTGATTGCGCGAACCACCATCTCCACCTTGTCCAAGAAGTCCTGCTGGGGCCGGTGCGCTGGCGTTGCTGCATCGGGCCCCGGGGTTACCTCCTCCGAGGCAATGCCTGCGAGCTTCGCGAGCAAGGACTGCGGCGCCTTGACCGTTGCGGACTCCGCACAGTGGCGCACCCATTCCGAGGCACGACGCTGCTGATGCACATCCGCGCGGCATTCAGCGCAGTGCACCAGGTGAATGCGCACACGGTGCATAAATTTTGGCTCCATCTCACCGTCCACAAAGGCAACAACCGCCTCTGGGCCCAAATGCCCGATGGTATCGCTACGCCGCGCCTTGGCCTTCGCCCTATCGCGAGCCTTGGCTTGGGCGGCATCAAATCCGCCGTGCACGCTCAGCGTGGACAAGGTTCGGCGTCCCCGCAGCGAGTCCATCGATCCCTCCTCCACTAGTTGCTCGGCCTTCATTGACGCGGAAAGTCCCCGCCGGCAGCGGGGACTATGCAGTTTCTCTAAAGTTTAGCGCGTACGCAGCAGCATGCGCGTTTCCGCATTGGTTTGCGCCTCTTTTTCTAGCGCCGCGCGTAACTGGGAACGGCCGCGGTGGATGCGCGAGCGCACCGTACCCATCTTGACACCAAGGGTCTCTGCAATCTCGTCATAGCTCATCCCAACGACATCGCACAGGACCACGGCCACGCGGAAATCGGGAGCCAGCCCGTCGAGCGCGGACTGCAAAGCTGGATCCAGGTTAGCCACGGAATAAGCCTGCTCCGGGGTCATATCCGTACCAGGAACGCGTTCATAATCCTCTGGCAGGGCCTCCATGCGGATCTTGGAACGGTGACGCACCATATCCAAAAAGAGGTTAGTGGTAATACGGTGCAACCAGCCTTCAAACGTTCCGGCTTGATACTTGTCCAAGGAGCGAAAGACGCGCATGAAGGTTTCCTGGGTGAGGTCCTCGGCGTCATGCTGATTGCCAGACAGGCGATAAGCCAAGCGGTAGACCCCATCGGCGTGCTCGGCCACGAGGTCACCCCAAGCGGGCATGTCACCCGTGCCAGCATCGAATGCTGCGGTACCGGTCAACTCTGCCTCAGAGGTTGCAGGTTGAAGGGATTCGGCATCGCGCTTCATCTTTGTCATGCATGTCATCTTTCTACACTCAGCACAGAAACTCCAGCCATAGTGCTGATAATATCCTGTGAACCCGTCACATTATCCCCACCGACCACAACCTTGCTGGCTAAGCGCGTTTTTGCCACATTGGCGGACACTTTTCCCTATGGTTTATTACGTGACTAATACCGCATACGAAGCACTGCGTTCTTATATCGAGACCACCAGCGAAGCATCCCCGGCCCTAAGTGGCGCACGCGACCACGCCGCAGAGTACGGCTTGCCAGTCCCGGATGAATCCACCGGCCAGCTGCTCACCACCCTGACGGCCGCCTCCACTGGTTCCACCGAGCGTCCCCAAGCTGTGGCCATTACCCCGGCCGCCAATGTAGCGGGCCTCTATGTGCTCGCCGGCATGCCCGATAACGGCATTTTGACCTGCATCGACCCCGAGGCGGAGCACCAGCGCAGCGCCAAGACCGCATTCCGCGAGGCCGGCTATGCGCCATCCCGCGGCCGTTTTTTGCCATCGCGCCCGCTCGAGGTCATGGGTCGCCTCGCCAACGATGCTTATCAGGTCATCTACGCCGACGTCGCCGCGCTCGAGTTACCTGCCATCATCAAGGCCGCGTGGCCACTGCTGCACCAGCGCGGCACCCTAGTCTTGGCTAATTCTTTGCTCGATGGCACGCTTGCCGACGCCTCCCGGACCGACCGCGACACCGCCGCCGCCCGCGAAGCAGACGAGTACCTGCGCGAGCTCGAGGGGGCAAGCGTAACCCGCTTGCCGCTGGGTTCTGGGCTCACCCTCGTGACGAAGCTCTAGACCTTCTGGTTTTTGCCGACGACGACCACGCCGCCGTCAGAAACCTTAAAGCGCTCCTCATCACGCTCGCGGTCCACTCCGATAATCGCGCCATCGCTAACAACGACGTTCTTATCTAGGATCGCGCGGCGCACCACTGCACCGCGCCCGATACGCACGCCAGGCAGGATCACTGATCCCTCAACCGTAGCTCCGTCGGCCACATGGACATCGGACGCCAGCACTGAATTGCGCACAGTGCCGCCAGAGACGATGCAGCCTGGGGCCACCATCGACGACTGCGCGATGCCGTTTTGCACGAACTTGGCCGGTGGAAAATTGGAATCATCCGTGGAGTGGATCGGCCAATTCTGGTTATAAAGGTTGAAAATCGGGTGCACCGAAATCATGTCCATGTGCGCCTCGTAGAAGGAATCGATGGTGCCGACATCGCGCCAGTAGCCGTGGTCACGCTCAGTAGAACCGGGTACCTCATTGGCCATGAAATCGTACACATGCGCCTGTCCCCGCTCCACAAAGTACGGGATAATATCGCCGCCCATATCGTGAGCGGAGTCCTCGTTCTTTTCGTCCTCCAAAAGGGCGTCGATAAGCGCCTGCGCTGTAAAGACATAATTACCCATCGAGGCATAGCTCATATTCGGATCATCCGGAGTAGCCGGCGGGTCCGCGGGCTTTTCCACGAATTGCGTGATCGTGCCCATGCCATCGGCTTGGATGCAGCCAAAGGCCGTCGCTTCCGAGCGCGGTACGCGAATACCCGCCACCGAACAATCCAATCCGGTGGCGATATGCTCTTCTACCATCTGTGCCGGATCCATGCGGTATACGTGGTCTGCGCCAAAGACGATGACATAATCCGGATTCTCGTCATAAATGAGGTTCAGCGACTGCACAATTGCATCTGCCGAGCCGTTGTACCAGCGCTTGCCGCGGCGCTGTTGGGCGGGCACCGAGGCAATATACTGCGGAGTCGGACCCGCCAAGTTCCACGCCTGGGAAATGTGGCGGTCCAGAGAATGGGACTTGTACTGGGTCAGCACCGCAATCTTGAGATAACCGGCATTGACCAGATTGGACAAAACGAAATCAACGAGGCGGTAGGAACCACCGAAGGGCACGGCGGGCTTTGCGCGGTCTTCGGTCAGGGGGAAAAGGCGCTTTCCCTCACCGCCGGCGAGGACAATGGCTAGGACATTCGGCAGGCTTCTCACGTTTTCAAACCTATCCGCAAATCCCACATTCCGCAGCAGAACTTTGCACATTTTTACCCCCATATCGGAATTCTGCACATGACAGCAGAGATACGTATTCTGGGTGGGCATGAGAGCCGGAATCTTTTCCAAAGAATACCCGCCGGAAATATACGGCGGAGCCGGAGTTCACGTAGCTGAACTCACCCGTTTCATGCGCGATATCATCGATGTCTCCGTGCACTGCATGGGCTCCCCGCGCGAAGAAAAAGACGTCTTTGTCCACGGCGTAGACCCCGCACTCGAGGGTGCCAACGGTGCGCTGCAGACCTTGTCCACTGGGCTGCGCATGGCCGATGCCGCCTCCGATATCAACATCGCCCACTCCCACACGTGGTATACGGGCCTTGCTGGCCACCTCTCCGCCCAGCTTTATGATATTCCGCATGTGGTCACCGCCCACTCTCTCGAGCCGCACCGCCCTTGGAAGCGCGAGCAGCTTGGCGGCGGCTATGACATCTCCTCATGGTCCGAGAAGAACGCCATGGAATATGCCGATGCCGTAATCGCCGTCTCCGCCGGTATGAAGGACTCCATCCTCGATGCCTATCCGCGCATCGATGCCTCCAAGGTCCACGTCGTCCTCAACGGCATCGATACCGAGCTATGGCAGCCGCGAGAGGGCGATGTTTTGGACAAGCTGGGCGTCGATAAGCAGCGCCCCATCGCTGCCTTCGTCGGACGCATCACCCGGCAAAAGGGCGTAAAGCACCTGCTGCAGGCGGCACAGAAATTCGATCCAGACATCCAGCTGGTCTTGTGTGCCGGCGCCCCTGATACGCCCGAAATCGCGGCCGAGACCGAGGCACTGGTCGATGAGTTGCGCGCCCAGCGCGATGGCATTTTCTGGGTCAAGGATATGCTCCCGCGCAACGAGGTCCAGCAGATTTACACCGGTGCCGATGTTTTTGTCTGCCCATCCATCTACGAACCGCTGGGCATCGTGAACTTGGAAGCAATGGCCTGTGGCACGGCCGTTGTTGCCTCCAACGTGGGCGGCATTCCCGAGGTAGTAGTCGATGGTGAGACCGGCGTGCTAGTGCATTACGACGCCACCGATACCGCAGCCTTCGAGGCCGATCTCGCCGCTGCAGTCAATGACGTCGCCGCCGATAAAAAGCGCGCTGCCGAATTTGGGCGCGCCGGCCGCGAGCGTGCCATTCGTGATTTTTCTTGGGCTACGATTGCCGCCCAGACCGTCGATATTTACCGCAGTCTGATTTAAGGAAGGATAGCCGTGACAACCCACCGCCCCGAACTGCATTTTGTCCCTGAAGACGGCGTCCTCGACGCCCCCGCCGGTATCCTGCGCGATGGCGATACTTGGCATCTGTTCTACCAGTACCGCCCCACCGCGGACTCCCCGGCGCGCTGGGGACACACCTACTCCGAAGAGTCTCCCTTTGACTGGTTGGACTGTGACGATGTCCTCGCCCCCGTCGGCGGCGAGCTCTCCCTGCGCGCAGGTTCCGTAGCCCAAGGCCCAGACGATATCCATCTCTACTTCACCTCCGTGACCGCCGCCGGAATCGCCGTTCACCTCGCCCGCTACGCTGACGTGGACGAGATCTGCGAGGTCTCCGATGACCCTCAGGCGCTCGACCCCAATGTCGTTCGTTTTGGCGAAGTCGTGGGCAATACCCGCAACTTCGATCATTTCCGCTCCCCCTCCGTGGTGCCCGACTGGGCCTCAGAGGACCGCGATGACGGCCACGACGGTTGGCTCATGTTGGCTCTCACCGGCCACTCCGACGCCCCGGTTCCCGTTATCCTCGAATCCGCCGACGGCGTGTCTTGGCGCCTGCGCGGCAGCCTCAAGTTCGACGGCGACCCTGGCTTCCTAGAGGGCGAGGTCCCCGCTACCTCGCCCATTCCGCCGGTCGTCTCCCCGCGCCTAGTCCGACTGCGCGATGAGGTTGACGGCAATGTCTACGACGTCCTCTTTGTCACCTTGGAGCGTGGCGGCCGCGACGTCTCCGGCTACCTCGTCGGCCGGCTGGAGGGCACAACCTTTACCGTGGTCTCCGGCTTCCGCCGCGTAGACTTCGGCCACGATTTCTCCCGCCCACGCAGTACCAACACCACCACCGGCACGCTCACCCCCGAGCAGCGCTATGAGCGCGCCGTTATCGTTGGCCTCCTCAACGGCAACGGCCGCGGCGATGACGCCACCAAGCACGCCTCGTGGGAAGCCGAAGGCTGGGCCAATGCCCTTTCCTTACCCCGCCGAGTCACCCTCGAGGGCGGCGTCCTCTACCAAGCCCCCGCCCGGGGCTTGCCCGATGCCGTCAAGCTTTCCGATTACGCCCGCTCGTGGACCGGCGTCATGGAGGTGCCTTCCGGTTCCTGCGTCACCGTCACGCTTCTCGACGGCGCCGGTGACCCCGCCGCCACCATCCGCCACTCCGGCGATGACATCAGCCTCGATCGCTCAATGAACAAGGCTTTCAATCATTGCTTTGCCGATTCTGAGCCCGCCACCGCCACGCTTGCCGAGGGTGACTCCGACACCCTCACCATTATCCAAGACGGTTCCACCGTCGAGGTATTCGTCGATGGTGGCCTCATCGCCATGGCCTCCCGCGTCTACTTCGAGGGCGGTTGCTCTGGGCTGCGCGTCGAAACCTCCGGCGATGCCGTCATCGAGCAGGACTGGCAGCGCTCCGGCTCCAAGCTCTAAACATCACCCGACGCCCCGCTCGGTTCTCCACCCCGCCCTTCGCGCTCACGGGGAGACGCTGGGGCGTCGGAAAGCGTGTGCTGGTGAGCGGCAAGGGCGAGGAACCACCCCTCGCACTCACCGGAACAACGAAAAGAACCGCCCCACGCGCTGCTGGTGAGCGCGAAGGGCGGGGATGAGGCAGAAGGGCCGGGGCTAAACTGCACGGAGGCGGTCCAGTCGAGCGCGGGCGGTAACCGTAAGTGTCGGAGGAAGAGCGGCCATGCGCTCGGCGAGTTCTCCGGCGCTAATGTGACGCGCGGACGGGCTCATCCCAACCTGCGCGGCAACGGAGGCCTTATCGAGCTCAATGGGGAACGAAATATCAACCGGGTCGGCCGCCTGCTCGAGGAAGCCCTCGGCCTGCTCGTACATGCGCTCCACCTTGCCGTCTTCCACGCCGAGGATGCCCAAAGGCTCCCGCAGCTCGTCCAAGTGGCCGGCATCAGGGGTCAAGACGATGACCTGGCCGCCTGGGGCGAGCACGCGTTGGAATTCGGCCGGATTGCGTGGGGCGAAGACGACGGAAATAGCGTCGACGGACTCATCACGAATGGGCAGGCGCTCCCATACATCGGCCACGACGGCACCGACGCGCGGGTGGCACTTAGCCAAGTGCTTCGCAGCGTGCGGAGAAATATCGAGCCCGACGCCGCGGGCCTCAGCGATGGAGTCGAGGGTGTGGGCCAAGTAGTAGCCCGTACCAGCGCCCACCTCAAGCAGAGAGGCGGGCGTAGATTCGGCCAACGATGCGGAATCCAGCGCACCTTGGACTGCCCCAGTCACGGCCTCCACGAAGGGCGCGAAGTGCCCCATGGCCAAATAGGTCTCGCGGGCGTTGACCATGTCCATGTCATCGCCCTTGTGCTTGAGTCCGGCGCCGGCCGCGAGGGTGACGTAGCCCTGCTTGGCCACATCAAAAGAGTGGCCGGATTCCGAGACGAGGCGAGAGAAATCATCGGCACCAGAAAGCGCGGTGCCATCATTGGGATCAGCCAGAATGTCGACGATATGAGAAAGCATGTATCTAGACTAGCTAGAAACCTCGGTCAACAGAGAACCAAGCTCGGCGGCCTCGTCCTTGCTCAGCTCGATGACGATGCGCCCGCCGCCATCGGAGGGGATGCGCATGACAATTTTGCGGGACTCCTCTACTGCTTCCATTTCTCCGCCCGTGGTGCGCGGCTTCATTGCTGCCATAGTGAGTCTCCTTTAGTTAACTTCTTTTCCTTCCAGCTTAGACCTTTTCGGCGTGGAAGATAGTTGTTCTTCTAGTTGTGCGAGGAGATCATCTACTTGGTCCTGGCGGTACCCGCGGGGCACAACCTCGAATTTCACCTGGTCAAGGCGCCCTTCGCGGGCAGCGGCGCGGTTATTTTCGCGCACCTTCTCCGGCTCATCGAGCGAGTGCATAACCTCGCCGCGGCCAAAAATCGAACCCCATACCCAGGTCCCGATGACGGTCAGGGAGAAAAGGACGAGGAGGAGCATAATCCAAGACAGCATGGCTTAAACCTTACCTTTTAGCGGCGGGCGTTGAGCAACGGGCGCAGTAACCCCGGCGCGGGAGAGCAGTGTGCGCGCGACTACCTCGGCCATCGGCGCGAGTTCATGCAGCGGCCGGTTACGGTGCACCCGCGTTCCCAAGTCCACCTGCGCTATTGTGCCCCGCTTGCCGACGTCCACCAATAGCCCTGCTTCCACCCCGTAGCCTTCTACAAAGGGCAGCTCGACGGCGGTGGCGCGGCGCAGAGAGTATTCGCCTCCGAGCGGCTGGTCGATATGAGCGAGCTCTGGGAAAAATTGCTTAATGAGCGGTTTGGCTGTCAGCTCGGTGACGCGGCCGCCGCCGGTGGGCTGGCCGTTGAGGCTGCGGCGGTAGCGGGCCTTGACCATTTCTACCGCGGGGTCGGCAAAGGGATCGGCCAGCGCGGTGACCATGCCGGGCGCGGCGGATTCAAGATCCGCATCGACGAAGACGACTATGTCTCCCTTCGCTGCGGCGACCCCACGCCAGAGGGATTCTCCTTTCCCGGGACGCGGTTCTTCTGGCAGGATATCGCGCCAATTGCGTACCTCGGCCCCGGCTGCGGCAGCACGAGAGGCGGTGGCGTCTGAGGAGTCGGCGTCGATTACCAGCACCTCAAGCGGATTATCGGCAAGGCAGGCGCGCACGACGTCTGCGACGGTGCCCTCCTCGTTGAGCGCTGGAATGATAACGGAGACGCTCATGCAAGGCCTCGCGTGGTTGCTAGCGGGGCGACCTCGCCTTGGATGGCGGCAGTCATACGGATGACATCAGCGGTTTCTGCCACCTCGTGGACGCGGAAGGCGGCCACGCCCCGGGCGGCGGACCACGCGGTGGCGGCTAGGGTACCCGCGACGCGCTCTCCTACCCCGCGGTCTAGCGTCTCGCCCACAAAATCTTTGTTTGATAGCGCCATAAGCACCGGCCAGCCGGTGGCCACAACCTCGTCTATCCGCCGCAAAAGCTCCAGCCCGTGAAAGGTGTTCTTGCCAAAGTCATGCGTTGGATCGATGAAGGTCAGTTCCTCCGGGCAGCCGAGGGAGGCGGCACGTTCGGCGAGCTGGGTAGTTTCCGCGATGACATCGGCCACCACGTCATCAAAATGGACGCGATGCGGCCGGGTGCGCGGGGTGATCCCACCGGTGTGCGAGCACACGTAGCCTACGCGGTGGTGGCCGGCGACCTCGATGAGCTCGGGATCCCAACCGGCCCACGTGTCATTGACTAGGCCGGCACCGGCGGCGATGGCGGCCTCTGCTACCTCGCTGCGCCAGGTATCGACGGAGATGAGCACATCCGGGTGGCGCTCATGCACCTTCTCAATGGTCGGCACCACGCGGTCGATTTCCTCCGCCGCGTCCACAGCTTTGCCGGGGCCAGCCTTCACGCCACCAATATCGACGATCGAAGCACCGGCTGCGATCACCTCATCGCAGCGGCGCAGCGCCGGGTCGAGGTCAAAGGTTGCCCCCTTGTCATAGAAGGAATCCGGGGTGCGATTGACAATCGCCATCACACGCGCGAGGCTCAACGCGGCTCCCTGATGCGCTTATCGCTCATGACTTGGTGGCGCTGGATGATGTGGGAGAGGGCCTCATCGGGGTCGTCGGTAAGCAGGAAAAGCTCCCGGTCGCCCTCGTTGATATACCCGCTGGCCGCGAGCGTGTTGTCCATCCACTCCAGCAGGCCGGACCAATACTCGGTGCCCATGAGCACGATGGGGTAATTGGTCACCTTGCCGGTCTGCACCATGCACATGACTTCGAAGAACTCATCCATCGTGCCCATGCCGCCAGGTAGGCAAATGAAGGCCTGCGAGTACTTCAAGAACATGGTCTTGCGGGCGAAGAAGTAGCGGAAATTCAGGCCCAGGTCGACGTACTCGTTGAGGCCCTGCTCATGGGGAAGCTCGATACCCAAGCCCACGGACAGCCCGCCGGCTTCGTGGGCGCCACGGTTGGCTGCCTCCATGATGCCGGGGCCGCCACCGGTGATGACGGCATAGGAGTGCTCGGCCAGCTTGCGGCCGACCTCGACGCCCAGCTGGTAGCTCGCGTCCTCGGGCGTGGTGCGTGCGGAGCCGAAGACAGTGACGGCCTTCGGCAACTTGGATAACGCATCGAAGCCGGCGACGAATTCGCCTTGGATGCGCAGCACACGCCACGGATCGGCATGCTGCCACTCATGGTCCGCGCCGGACTCCAAGAGCCGCTGGTCAAAGGTGGAGGCCTGTTCGCCTTCGGTGCGCAGCAGCATCGGGCCGCGCAGAGTGCGCATCTGCTCAGGAGTCATGGTCTATCCCTTCAGGTATTTCAGGAGGGCGGTGGATACTTCACTAATCTGCGCGGTGGGGACCTGCTCGTCCTTTTTATGCGCAAACCCTGGGTCACCGGCGCCGAAGTTCACGGCCGGGGTGCCCATTTCGGAGAAGCGGGCGACGTCGGTCCAGCCAAACTTGGCGCGGACGTTGCCCCCGACGGCGTCGATAAGAGCTTTGGCTGCAGGCTGGCCCAACCCAGGCTGGGCGGCCGGGGCAATGTCGTCGATGTCGATGGTGACATCTTCTTCCTCGCCGATGATGGATTTCATGTACTCCAGCGCCTCCTCGCTCGTGCGGTCCGGGGCGAAGCGGAAGTTCACAAACATCCACGCCTCATCCGGCAGCGTATTTGTGGCCACGCCGGACTCGAGGTGAACGATATTGAGGCCCTCGCGGTAAGTGCAGCCATCGATGGTGATGTCGCGGGACTCATAGGCGGCGATACGGGTCATGATGGGCGCGAGCTTATGCGCGGCATTGGAGCCGAGCCAGGCGCGGGCCGAGTGCGCGCGGGTGCCGTGTGCGGTCACGCGCAGGCGGATGGAGCCCTGGCAACCGGCCTCCACCATGGCGCCGGAGGGCTCGCCCAGAAGCGCGAAGTCCCCCTCGAGCCACTCCGGGTGGTCCTTTTGCAGATGGCCCAAGCCATTAAATTCAGTGGCTACTTCTTCACCCTCATAGGCAATGACGGTGAGATCGTGCTTCAGCTCCTCCGACTCGTGCAGCTGGGCAAAGGCATTAAGGTAGATGGCCATGCCTGACTTCATGTCCACGGTGCCACAGCCCCACATAATCTCCACCCCGTCTTTAGTGGTTTCCATGTGATGCGGTACATTTTCTGCCAACGGAACGGTATCAATGTGTCCGGCGAGCACCACGCGGGAATCTAGCCCACGGTTCGTGCGGGCGCACACGGTATTGCCGTAGCGGGCAACCTCGACGTCCAAACCGCGCAGCGCTTCTTCGACGGCGTCTGCGATGGCCTCCTCATGGTGGGAGGGGCTCGGAATATCCACGAGCGCCTTGGTTAGTTCGATGGGGTCTGCATATAGATCTAAAGTCACAAAGCGCCATGCTAGCGCCCCGCGTAGCTCCCCGCATTGTGTAAAGTTCACTTCACTGTAAATATTTCGTCCTCCCTAAGGTGATAACAATGGCCGAAACCGCTCAATTGAAATCCCGTCATCTCACGATGATGGGCCTTGGCTCTGCCGTGGGCGCCGGCCTCTTCCTCGGAGTAGGCCTCGGCATCCAGATTTCCGGCACCTCCGTGCTCATTTCCTATGCCGTGGCCGGCGCGCTCATTGCGCTAGTGATGTGGATGCTCGGTGAGATGGCCGCCGCCCGCCCCTCTTTGGGGTCATTTTCCACCTACGCCGGTCAGGCCTTCGGACACTGGGCACGCTTTACCATGGGATGGATTTATTGGTTCATGCTAATCATGGTCATGGGCGCCGAAATCACCGGCGCGGCCGCCATCATCTCCAGCTGGTTCGGTATTGACCCGTGGATTCCGGCACTTATCGCCGTGGCATTCTTCGCAGTGGTCAATTTCGCGGCCGTGGGCGGATTTGGCGAGTTTGAGTTCTGGTTCGCCATCATCAAGGTCGGCGTCATTGTCGCCTTCCTTGCCATAGGCGTGCTCATGGCGCTGGGCATCCTGCCCGGCATGGATCTCTCCTTGGCCGGGACCAATTTCACCGCTAATTTCCTGCCCAATGGCATGCCCGGCTTCGCCGCCGGATTGCTCGCCGTGGCCTTTGCCTTCGGCGGTATCGAATTGGTTACTATCGCGGCGGCCGAATCCGAGGACCCAGCACATAACGTGGCCACCGCGGTCCGCGCCATTATCGTGCGCATCATGATCTTCTACATCGGCTCCATCGTGGTTATCACCATGGCTCTGCCTTTTAGTTCCATCCAGGATGCCGACGTAGCCGCCGATTCCCCCTTCACCCTCGTGCTTGCGGCCGCCAAGATTCCCTTCGCGTCCGGTTTCATGGAAGCGATTATCGCCTTGGCGCTGCTCTCCGCCTTCAACGCGCAGATCTACGCCACTTCCCGCTTGGTCTTTGACATGGCTAAGGATCACTGCGCCCCGGGATTCTTCCTCAAGCAAAATCGCGCTGGCTCCCCCATCAACGCGGTCATTTTGTCCATGGTCTTCGCCTTCGCTTCGGTAGGCCTGCAATTTTGGAACCCTCCGGGGCTCCTAGCATTTCTCTTCAATGCAGTGGGCGGGTGCCTGCTGGTCATCTGGTTTTTCATCGTGGCTTCCTTTATCAAGCTGCATCCCCAAATGCGCGAAAATGGCGAGTTGACCGAACTGCGCGTGCCTGGCTTCCCGTGGCTGCCGTGGGTCACGGCCGCGGCGCTGGGCGGGCTCACCCTGCTCATGCTCTTTGACCCAGATGCACGCAACCAGGTCATCTCGGTACTCATCCTCGCTGCGATACTCGTCGTCTTGTCCTTCGTACTACCCACCGGCCAGCGCGCAGAGGCGCGGAGGTAGTTGCTAAGCTAGCGGGCATGACTTCTGCATCCGCACGTGGCCTGGCAACCATTACCCATGACGGCACCGTCTTGGACGTCTGGTTCCCAGCCGTTTATACCGATAAGACCGTAGAGACCACCGAGACCAAGCGCTTGGAGGAGGTCCCTCAGCAGTTCTCCGCGCTGGCAGGCCCGGACGAGGAGCGCGGCGTGGCCCGCGTTGCCGTCGAGACCTCCATCAAAGATCTGGATGACGCCCCCGTCGATACCTACGATGCTTACCTGCGCCTGCACCTCCTTTCTCACCGCGCGGTCAAGCCGCACGGCCTGAATATGGATGGCATCTTCGGCCACCTCAATAACGTGGTCTGGACTAACTACGGCCCCTGCGCCGTCTCCGATTTCCAGATGGTGCGCGGCCGCCTTGCCTCCCGCGGCCCGGTCGTTGTCTACTCCGTTGACAAATTCCCCCGCATGGTGGACTACGTTGTACCGTCCGGCGTTCGCATTGGCGACGCGGACCGCGTGCGCTTGGGCGCCCACCTTGCTGAGGGAACCACCGTCATGCATGAGGGCTTTGTGAACTTCAACGCCGGCACCTTGGGCGCCTCCATGGTGGAGGGCCGCATCTCCGCGGGCGTCGTCGTGGGCGATGGCTCCGATATCGGCGGCGGCGCGTCCATCATGGGCACCTTGTCCGGCGGCGGCAAGGAGGTCATCTCCATCGGCGAGCGCTGCCTGCTCGGCGCCAATTCCGGCATCGGCATTTCGCTTGGCGACGACGCCGTAGTCGAAGCCGGCCTCTACGTCACCGCCGGCACCAAGGTGACCGTCTTTGGCAAGG
Source organism: Corynebacterium sp. KPL4072 (assembly GCF_037908395.1). Classification (NCBI taxonomy): domain Bacteria; kingdom Bacillati; phylum Actinomycetota; class Actinomycetes; order Mycobacteriales; family Corynebacteriaceae; genus Corynebacterium; species Corynebacterium sp. KPL4072. The sequence continues at coordinate 1,598 of NZ_JBBMGE010000004.1, read as the reverse complement.
TCGCGGAAGCACTGGGCGTTGATAATGGCGAGAACGTCAAGGGCTCCCAGCTCTCCGGTGCCTCCGGTATGCTGCTGCGCCGCAACTCCGTCTCCGGTGCGGTTGAGGCTGTGGAATGGAAATCCGAGGCCGTCGCGTTGAACGACGAGCTGCACAAGAATTAATACCCCCGATTCCTATAGCCTTATCGGGCAAAATAAGATGGAGGGGTGACTGATAACTCCTCCACCCTCGGTTCTGGCCTGAAGGTCCGCCACCTAACCATGATGGGGCTTGGCTCCACCATCGGTGCCGGGCTATTCCTCGGCACCGGCGTCGGTATCTCCGCCGCTGGGCCCGCCGTGCTCCTCGCCTATATCATCGCCGGCTTCCTGGCCATTTTGGTGATGCAGATGCTGGGCGAGATGGGCACTGTTATCCCCGCCTCCGGCTCTTTTTCCGAATATGCCGAACATGGCATCGGCCGCTGGGCGGGCTTTACCCAGGGCTGGATTTATTGGCTAGCCACCGTCGCCGTACTCGGCGCCGAAATCACCGGCGCGGCCGGATTCATTGGCTCCTGGTTCGACGTCTCGCCGTGGATCCCCGCAGCTATCTGCGTGGTCCTCTTCGGCGTCATCAACCTGCTGCGCGTGCGTAGTTTCGGCGAATTCGAGTATTGGTTCGCGCTTATCAAGGTCGTCGTCATCGTGGCCTTCCTCATCATCGGCGTGCTGCTCATCCTGGGCCTCCTGCCTGGCCATTCTTTCATCGGCACCTCCGTCTTCCTCGAGGACGGCTTCATGCCCAATGGCCTCGGCGGCGTCGCGGCCGGCCTTTTGGCCGTAGCCTTCGCCTTCGGCGGCATCGAAGTCGTCGCCATCGCCTCTGCCGAATCCGAGGACCCCGAAAAATCCCTGGTCAACGCCGTGCGCTCCACCATCTTGCGCATCTCCGTGTTCTACTTGGGCTCCGTTCTCGTCATCACGTTCCTTCTGCCTTATTCCATCTTGGGAGGTGCCTCCACGGCCGCAGAATCGCCCTTCACCATGGTCCTCGAGCGCGCCGGCATCCCGGGTGCGGCCGGCATCATGGAGGTTGTCATCGTCCTTGCGTTGCTTTCCGCTTTCAATTCGCAGATCTACGCCTCCTCTCGCATGATGCACTCGCTGGCCTCCCGTGGCGAGGCTCCACGCATCTTCACCACCACCAATAAAGACGGCGTACCCACCACCGCTATTGCCCTGTCCGTCCTACTCTCGGCCGTCATGGTGGTGCTCAACTACGCCGATACGGGTTGGCTTCTTACCTTCATGCTCAATGCCGCCGGCGCCTCCCTGCTCATCGTGTGGGTATTCATCGCCGTCAGCCAGCTGCGCCTGCGCCGTCAGCTCGAAGCACTCCATCCCCTTCCCATCCGCATGTGGGCCTTCCCCTACCTGACTTGGTTCGCCCTCGCGCTCTTTGCGGCCATCGCGGTGCTCATGCTTACCGACGCCACCGCCCGCACCCAACTCCTCTCCGCCGCCGCTATGTTCGCGGTGCTCGCCGTCGCCGGTGTCATCAACTCCAAGGTTCGCGGCATTGACCCCACCTCCACCCTGCCGCTGACTTAGCCC